>CANEWV010000071.1 GCA_947442905.1 Chitinophagaceae bacterium
GTCTTCGAGGTTTTTAATTCTACTAATACGAACACCCGGCGCCGGCACGATTTCGTAAAGTGTTACTGTTGGACCAACTGTTGCCTGAATTTTTTGAATAGCTATGTCGTAATTCTTTAGCGTAGCAATAATTTGATTTTTGTGCATTTCCAATTCTTGTGGGTCATGCACAATTTTTTCGCTACCGTGTGTTTCTAGTAAATTAATACTTGGATACTTATAATTTTTTAAATCAAGTGTGGTATCGTATTTGGTATTGAGTTTGCCAAGGCTTGCAGCAGGCGCGGACTCTTCGATGGGTGTTTCGTTGATTTCTAAAGATAAATCCTCTTCAAGTGCTTCATCTAAATCAAGTGGATCTTCGCCACTCATATGCGGCGCTAATTCCGTTGGCATGATTTCTTCGGGCGCATCAGGCATAATTACAGATACAGCTTTCCCTTCCGATTTTAATTTATTGCCACTAGATACCACCGGCACTACTGCCGTTTTTTTTTCTGCTGCTTCGTTTTCAAATGCTTCTTCCTCTAATGGTGCATTAGGATCTGGCACAAGTGCACCAGCTTCATCCCAAGCTTGCACAACAGGCTTTTCGTCATCGGTGGTAAATGGAACCCCTAAATTGGAAGTATCGGTATTACTAGACTTGAAATTAAATGTAGGAGCCTTAAAAACAGGATTAAACCGCCAAATAAAATAACTAAATGCGGCTAGTACCAATATAGCACCGGTACCAAAAGTACCCGTCCATTTTTGCAAGAAAGAGGTAAACAACTCTCCAACTGCCCCACCCCATGAAAACGAACTAGCAGAAGCTACAAATGCAAAAGCAGTACTTAATATGAGTAAGCCAACAAGGACATAACGTGCATTTCGCCAAAGACTAAATATTTTTTTACCGAACATTAAATTAACCCCAAGTACAAAAAAGAAAGTGCACAACAAATAAGCGGAAAGTCCAAAGCCTTTGTAAAATAATGAGTGTGCCACATATGCGCCAAGTACGCCAAGCAAATTGCTTACACGCAAACCATTTTCTGCAAAAATTTTAATGCCAAACTGATGTACTTTATCTTGATCTTCTTGCCAAGTAAATAAATAAGAGGTAAAGGCAACAAACAAAAAACCTGCAAACAATAAAGTTACAGCACCAATAATTTTAGTGGTACGCTCGTCTTTTACAACTTCCGTAA
This sequence comes from Chitinophagaceae bacterium, assembly GCA_947442905.1. Next base: position 1,194 of record CANEWV010000071.1, read on the forward strand.
CGGTTACTTCTGTTTCCTTATCTGGCGTTAACTGCTCAGGATCTGGAGGAGTGGTTGCTTTCTTTCTTATACTATTTGCCATGGAAACAAATATAAGTTAAGGGGCTCGGTCTATAACGGGTAAGGCGCCGATGTGCAAAAATGCTAGGCCGTGTCAGAGTTTTCCACGCCCTTAAGTTGTGAGCGGCCTAATAGCACCCAAGCAACCATCCAAAGCAGACCTCCCATCGGTGTTATAACGCCCACCCAAGACAAGCCCTCAATCCCCAAAAAAGGCTTTGCTACAATAAAATACAAAGACCCAGAAAAGAGCACAATGCCATCTATAAAAAATAGCCCTGCCCTATTTAAAAGCTTTTGTTGTTTTGGAGATGACGCTTTCTGTAATAAAATCCCAGTAAGTATTAGCGCCACCACATGATACATTTGATAACGCACTGCTGTTTCATAGGTAATAAGTGCGGCTGGAGATAAAACTGCTTTTAAAGCATGTGCACCAAAAGCGCCAAGGGCCACAGTTAATGCACCCAAAAAAGCAGCAATAGGAATATAATATTTAGAAATCATCGTTTATAATTTAGCAAGTGCTTTTTTAAAGCTGTCTGAGGTAATTGATTGGTCCCGCAAATATATTTGAGCGGCACTATAAAATGGAAGCCTATCTGCTCTTTGCTTTTCTAAAAAAGCAATGAGCTCCGAATCTGATAAATGCGCAATTAAAGGACGGTGTGCCTTTTCGGGAGCCAACCTAGCCGCTATAACAGGCAAAGGTTCATCCAGCCAAATGGTTATGCCCTGCTTGTTCATCCAAGCCATATTATCAAAAAAACAAGGAGCACCCCCGCCTGTCGCAAGTACATATGTTTTTTTTTCGGCAAACCATTTAAGTACCGTAGACTCTACTTTTCTAAAATAATCTTCACCATCTTCGGCAAAAATTTCGGCAATGGTTTTTTCTTCTTTTACTTCAATTAAGTAATCTAAATCATATCCGCCGGTCTTGTATTTTTTTGCCAATTGTTTTGTCCAATAACTTTTTCCGGACCCCATTAACCCTACTAGAAAAATTTTCATGCCTCCCTATTTAATTTCTTCTACCACCAGTAGCTGCCTTATTAGACTGCTCCATTTCTTTGGTCATTTCCTCTATTTCCGTATTAGATCTTGACGTTTTATCCCCTAGTAAATGTTCTGCAAAATAATCTGCTTGACGCCAAAAGAAATACTCTACCATATCACCATAACCGTGTCTTTGACCTGGCAGTAATACCAAATCAAAACGTTTGTTTGCTTTGATTAAAGCGTTAGCCATTCGAATGGTATTACTTGGATGCACATTGTTGTCAATATCACCATGAGAAAGCATTAGATGACCTTTTAAGTTTTTAGCCAAGTCCGGATTTTTTTCGATGCTATATAAAAAGCTCGTATCACCTTTATCACCAATCACTTCTTTAACGCCATGGTGCTGCTCACTCCACCAACGGTTGTAAACGCTGTTGTCATGGTTACCCGCCGACGAAACGGCTACTTTAAAAAAGTTTGGATATACAAGCATCGCAGCGGTACTCATAAACCCTCCGCCCGAATGACCATGTATACCTACTCTATCAATGTCAATAAATTTATAGCGGTCGGCAAGTTGCTCTACCGCTGCTTTTTTGTCGGCAAGTCCGTAATCACGCAAATTACCATACCCATAATTGTGGTACCACTTGCTTCTAGCAGGATGTCCACCTCTGTTACCAATAGTTACCACCACAAAACCCATTTGGGCTAAACGGTCTATGCGGTCCATCCCTTTTGTAAAGGCTTTATTTACCGCTTCTGTTTGAGGACCTGGATATACATACTCTATAATGGGGTATTTTTTAGTAGAATCAAAATCAAAAGGCTTGTACATCACGCCATATAAATCGGTGATGCCGTCATCTGCTTTTACTTTAAAAGTTTCTGGAAACTTATAACCAGTAGCCATCAATGAAGACAAATCTGCGGTTTCAAGATCCATTACTTTTTTGCCATCTGCATTGTAAAGCACCGATGCTGGCACCGAGTTTACACGTGAAAAATTATTAACAAAAAAACTATTGTTATCATTCATGCGCATAGCATGATCAAAATTACCTGGATTTAATAGTTTTAAACCCGTACCATCAAAGTTTACACGATATGCGTGTAAAAGGTATGGATCTTCTCCTACTTCTTTACCATTCGCCGAAAAATACAATACACGCTTTGCTTCATCAATCCCTAAAATTTCTTCGCAGTGATAAGTCCCAGATGTAATTTGATTTTTAAGCTTGCCATTTTCATCGTGCAAATAAAAATGCGCCCATCCGTCCTGCTCACTCCATTTAACAAGTTCTTTCCCTCCATTAATAAGTCCTACTCTCTTGTTTTCGATATAGGTATTAAAGGTTTCAGTAATTAAAGGATTAACTGCTGCTGTTACAACATCTACCGTGCAAACATCTATTCGCTTTTGATCACGACTCGTTCTTGTAAAATAAAATTTACTGTTATCACCAAGCCAAACAGATGCTCTAAAATCATCGTCTCTAGTATTCACTTTTCCTGGATCAGACCAAACAGCAACACCCTGATCTTTAAATTTTGATACATTCAGTTCTTTACCGGTAGCAGTAGTGATGTCAAATACATACAAATGATCTACGGGTGCTTCTTTTTCGCCGGGCATCCAATATTTATAGGTTTCAAGTGTAGGACGTGGGCCACTCACATTATTAATGACCCATAAATCTTTAACCTTGGTATTGTCTACTTTTTTAACAACAAAATATTTTGAATTTGGCGACCACATCACATAGGCACCCTTACGCTTCTTTTTATCCTTTTCTTTTTCTTCGTCGGTTTGACCGGTACCTGATAAATTATTGTCATTGAAATAACCAAAATTTTCGATACCGTCTTTGGTCAATTGCTTTTCAACAATGGTAGAATCATTTTCATTGATTAAGGCTTTTTCGTAAGATGCCTTATCCATCCAATACAAGTTGTTGCTTCTACCAAAAATAATTGAATTTCCATCTGGAGAAACGTTGGCCCAACTTGGCTTGCGCTTTGGCTTCTTTAATTCAGGAAGCTCCACAAGTTCTGAAGTTTGCAAATTGTATTCGAAATAAAATACCTTTTTCTCTTTTACAGAAGGCGTACCTTTTTTAGCTGTCGAATCTTTCTTTTCAATTTCCTGGGTACTTTTTACTTCAAACTGAATCCAATTTTCGTCTCTAATAAAACGCATACTATCAATGGCTAAATGCTGTGCATCAAAAGGGTCTTTTACGATGCGTGTAATTTTTGCAGCTAAATCGGCGTTATCAAAAAGTAATTTCTTTTCTGCTTTAATCGGATCTATGATATACCATTTTTTACCTTCTGTGGTTTCATACATATACCAAAAGCGTTCCGACTTTTTTAGAAAATGCGGATCCACCGATGTAGAAAAAATAAGTTTATCTACTTTTTTAGGAGAGAACCTTGCGGCAAGGGCATAGTTAGCCTTGGTTACGGGTACCTGCTGTGCAGTAGCTGAACCGCTCATAAATAGGACGGCAACAAAGAGGCAAAAAAGGGATGTGCAATACTTCATAGAATTGGATTTATAGAGGAGATGAAAATAAGCATTCTGCTAAAATATTGGCCATAATGTTACACATTTATATATAAAAATGACAGCCGGGTGAACCTTTGTGCACAAGGGGCGTTAACTTTATTGTATGTACCAGTATTCTACCGCTTATTTAGCGTCACCATCATTTGCCGCAAACATGGATGCCAATGATCCACTAGCGCCGTTTAAATCGCAGTTCCATTTCCCAAAACATGGTGACAACGATGTCATTTATTTTTGTGGAAATTCACTTGGACTTCAGCCTAAAAATGTAGCCGCTGCCATAGAAACTGAACTTACCAGTTGGAGAGATTTAGCCATTGGCGGCTATTTTGGCGGCACCAATCCATGGCTTAATTACCAGGAATATACTAGGGCCACCCTAGCTAATATGATGGGCGCAAAAGAAGATGAAATTACAGTGATGAATGCCCTTACTGTAAACTTGCACCTCTTAATGCTCAGTTTTTATAAGCCTACTTCTACCCGTTTTAAAATAATGATGGAAGCCGGCGCCTTCCCTTCCGATCAGTACGCCGTAGAAACACTCGTTAAGCATTTTAACCTAGACCCTGAGGTTGCTATAATAGAAATTAAACCAGAAGCAGGTAAAAAAACAATTGAAAACAGTGCCATTGTTACGGCCATTGAAGCCGCCGGTGATTCGCTAGCGATGGTACTTTTTGGTGGCATTAATTATTATACTGGCCAACTTTTTGATATCAAATCCATAACAGATGCAGCACATAAATTGGGTGCCATCGCAGCGTTTGATTTAGCGCATGTTGCGGGCAATGTACCCATGCAATTAAACGCATGGAATGTAGATTTTGCAGTATGGTGTTCTTATAAGTATTTGAACGCTGGCCCAGGCGCAGTAGGTGGCGTATTTGTGCATGAAAAACATGCTACTAATATAGACACACCTCGCCTAGCTGGTTGGTGGGGCAATGATGAAGCAACCCGCTTTAAAATGGAAAAAGGATTTATTGCAAAACCCACTGCATCGGGTTGGAATATCAGTACCGCACAGGTATTTAATACCGTAAACTTAAAAGCATCTTTGTCAATTTTTGAAGAAGCTGGCATGCAAAATTTACGCAATAAAAGCATTGCACTAACCGGCTATTTAGCCTTCTTATTGGAACAATTAACGTCTCTTTCTTTTACCCTTATTACCCCTTCCGACCCAACCCAACGGGGTGCACAACTCTGTTTGTTTTTTGAAGAAAAAGGAAAGGAAATTTACCAGAAAATGAAAGACCATGGCATTATAGTTGATTATAGAGAACCAGGTGTCATTCGAGTAGCGCCTGCACCACTTTATTGCAGTTTTGCAGATGTGTATAGGTTCTACGAAATCTTGAAATCATTTTAAATTAGGTACCATGCACCCCACTTATTTAGCCCTAGGCGATTCTTACACGATTGGAGAATCGGTACCCTTACATGAAAGTTTTCCATACCAATTGGTGAGGCAATTAAGGGCCAAACACCCGGGTTTTAACGCACCAGAAATTGTGGCAAAAACTGGTTGGACCACGAACGAATTGGCCACACATTTGATCCATACTTTACTCCAAAAACAATATGATTTTGTCACACTTTTAATAGGCGTAAATAACCAATACCAAAATTTATCCATCACAGAATTTGACCAGGAATTTACCTTTTTATTACTCAAAGCATTGCAGTATAATGGGCACCAAAACAACCGCGTTTTTGTGCTTTCCATACCTGATTGGTCACATACCCCATTTGCTCAAAACAAAGCGCAGGAAACAGGGTTGAATTTGACAGAAATTAGTGCGCAAATTGATGCCTTTAATGAGGTGATAAAAAAGCGCTGTGAAGACATGGAAATTGAGTTCATTTATATCACGGATGTAACCAGAAATTGTGCGCCAGAAATGATTGCGCAAGATGGCCTTCATTATAGTGCCAACATGCACCAAATTTGGGCAAACTTACTACTACAAAAATTTGAATTATAATGTCAAGTAACCAGCCATTTCAGTGGCATAATTTTTAGCAGCTTGACGAGCAGCCTCGGCAAAATCTTCCCCGTTACTAGCAAAAATAATGGCCCTACTTGCGGCTACCAACAAACCGCAATCTGGTATTGCACCATAGCGCGAAACTTCTTCTAAACTACCCCCTTGTGCACCAACGCCAGGTACCAATAAAAAGTGGTTTGGAATGATATTTCTAATGCCTACAAAATCACTTGCCTTGGTAGCACCCACCACAAACATTAAATTATTGGGTGTGCCCCAATTGGCTATTTTTTCTAGTACAACTTCGTATAATTGCTTACCCGTATTAGCGATAGATAATTGTTCAAAATCTTGGCTTCCTGCATTAGAAGTTAATCCCAAAACAATGGTCCATTTATTTTGATATTCTAGAAAAGGACGCACGCTATCTTCTCCCATATAAGGAGCTACTGTAACCGCGTCAAACTGCATGGTTTCAAAAAAAGTTCGGGCATATTGGGCCGAGGTATTGCCAATATCCCCCCGCTTTGCATCGGCAATTGTGAACAAATTTTTGGGGATATATGCTAGTGTTTGCTGCATGGTTTCCCATCCTTTTACCCCTTCAGACTCGTAAAAAGCAGTATTAATTTTATACCCAACACAGTAATCTTTGGTGGCATCAATGATTTGTTTATTAAACGCCAAAACCGCGTCTGGCTTGCCTTGCAAGTGCTTTGGCAATTTAGAAACTTCGGAGTCTAACCCCACCAATAAATATGATTTTTTAGCCCCAATTTGAGCCACCAATTGTTCGCGCGTCATACCGCAAATATACAA
>CANEWV010000072.1 GCA_947442905.1 Chitinophagaceae bacterium
AAAAGGTCAAAATTTAGGAAAGCGCGTTGCTGAGTCGGTGTTGCGTTGGCATAAAAAATAATAGAGGTCTATTTTTTCAGATATTTATGAGAACCGTCACAAGCAGGCATTCGTTTGGAAAGTCCACAGGTACAATCCGTTAATCCCTTGCCACATAAAATTTGATGTGTATACTTTTCAATTCTAGCAATCCTGGTTTCAGATTGTTTGGCCCCCGAAAAAAATATTAAATAACCTCTTTGTCTACCAGGTGTTAAGGATTCAAATGCTTTTTTGAGTGCAACATTCTTTTTAAAAATTACATTTAATTCTTCTACAACTATTGCTGGGTCTGCTTCTGGCTTTGAGGGAGTAAACGCTTCTGCTGAAATAGATTCTTTAATGAATTTTTTAATAATGCTCTTTTTTTTGACAATGTCTGCAACATTTTCAAGCCTCAACTGTCTTCCAACTCTTGTGTGCTCACCTGGTTTAACCAACAAACCCTTTGGGTCCGTTAAATGAGCACCATTAAAAAAACCCAAAGCAAAATATTCTTTAAATGGAGCAAGAATAATAATGTTTTTAGTGTTGTGTGTGTAACAAGGGGAAGCCCATTTAAATTCTTCAACGAGTTCTGTTTCCAATAAAATTTCACGAATAGCTTGAAGCTCTTCTTTCCAAAGCTTTGCCCTTGAAATATATTGAGTAACGTTTTGGTTCATTTGAATTGATTAAAATAAAATTAATTACATTAGTTGTATAAATGCATTTTATGAAACGAATTTATTTTATTGTTTTTGTTTTGATTTTGATAGTTCAAATACATGTTGATGCACAAGCAATAAAAAATAACAAAAAAGCCCTTCCAATTGGGGTATTCGACTCTGGTACTGGTGGGTTAACCGTGCTGGAGGCTATATTAGCTCTTGATGCATTTAATAATGAAACCGGTAAGCCAGGAGCAGATGGAAAGCCCGATTTTACTAAAGAATATTTTCAATATTTAGCAGACCAAGCAAATATGCCCTATGGTAATTATGCTGCAGAAAATAAAACCGATTTATTAAAAGAACATATTCAAAAAAATATGCAGTTCTTTTTAACAGACGCAGTTCAAAAGCCTCCTGTAAAAATGATCGTCCTAGCTTGTAATACAGCTACAGCTTATGCCTTATTAGATATTAAATTAAAATTGCAACAAGATCATATTGATGTACCCGTAATAGGTGTTATTGATGCTGGTTCAAAAGCAGCATTAGCCTACCAGCAAAAAAAGGGTACAGGAACCATTGGTGTTTTTGCAACTGCTGGAACGGTTGCGTCTAACGGGTATCCCAGAACCTTACAGGACATGGCAAAGGCAATGGGTATGCCAGCATTATCAGTCATTAGTCAGGGCGGTTCTGGACTGGCTGAAAGTATTGACCGTGACTGGAGTTATTTTGTAGATACATTAACCAAGGCTAGAAAAGAGTATAAAGGCCCTTCTCTTAAAAACAATAAGTATACGATTGATACGACATTATTAAGTGCATATCGTTTTGATGCTTCTAATAATAAGCTCTTGTGTGAATATGATGATAAAGGAAGTTGTTTAGATATGCAATTAAACGACCCATCAAATTATGTGCGTTACCACTTGGTTAGTTTATTAGAAAAAATGGTGCAAGAAAAAGTTACGAAGCCTTTAAATACACTCATTTTAGGTTGTACGCATTATCCTTACTTAAAAGATACGATTGCATCTGTCTTAAACGAATTGTATCAATACAAAAAAGACAATCAATATAGATACCGAAATTATCTTGTTGAAAAAGTAGAATTGATAGATCCTTCTGTTGAAACAGCTAAAGAGGCGTACATAGCGCTCAGAAGCCAATCCCTTACAAACACTGCTAGTAAACAAACCAACCAATTTTTTATTACTGTCCCTAATACGAGCGTTCCTAAAGCCGCTCTACAGCCAGATGGTTGGTTTACCTACGACTATAAATACGGAAGATTGGCCGGGGCAAATACAGACTATGTAAAGTATGTTCCATTTGATACAAAAAATATTTCGGAGGCATCCTATAGCCGTTTCAAAATGGTGCTACCAAAATCTTATGCCGAAATTGTAAAGTCTAAACTTAGATAATCACCTACTTCAACCACTCGCCAATTTTCTATTAATGTATGTAGAAGTGCTCTAATTTCTTCAACTACAATGTTTGAAAATTGAATTGTTGGAATGCGAGAATTCTGCTGCCTCAAGCTTTGTTCAAGAATAGCATTAATATCTTCAAATTCACCTTGCGTAAATTCAATTAATAAAAGATTAGCAAGATGCTCTGCGTACCAAGCTTCGTTTGCAAGCTCTAATGAATCTCTTGTTTCTTTATTTTCAAAAATACTTGGATTAATACCTCCTGCTATAAGTCCCCAAAATGCATTTTTATATTGCAATGTAGTTTCTATAGCATAATGACACAAGTCATGTAATACCAAAAAATCATCTGCTTCAATCCAATAATCTTCAAAACCTTCTCTGATATAGGAGATCGTATGTTTATTGCCAGCTTTCTTTTTTATTATAATTTTCAAGATAAATTATTTTTTAAGTACCATCACTACAATTTCTTTGTTCGTATCATTTTCTGCTATACTATACTTTTTTGTACTAGTAATATATTTAGAAATACGATCTATAAAAGGGTTTGAAGCGAGTCTGTTGGGAGTCGCTAATATTATGCTACTTCCATTATTAATAAACCGATTAATTAGTACAACTAAATTATTGTGTGCAGATGGTTCGTAATTGGTATCGCTAAGTAAAATGGTATCTACAGTAGTATCTTCAGAAATTGTATTCCAATCAATACATGTAGCCTGTGCATTCTTAAGCGCTAAATGATTAATATTTTTTTGAAGTAATGCAACTGCATCCGGTGCATAATCACTAATTATTATTTTTTTTGTTAGTGAAGCAATACAAAAGGAAGGAATCCCAACCCCTGCACCAATTTCGAGAACTATTTTATTTTGTATCCACGTTGGTTCTTCTTGTAAAAACTGGGTCATTGCATGAGCTGACGCCCAAACTTTAGCCCAATATGGAAATATAGTTGCAGTATTTTCTGCTGCTAATTTTTGATAGGTTGATTGAATAAGTGCTGGGTCAGGAACATACAGTGTATGTTCAGTATTTAGCTTAACTAGTTGTAATGGATACACTTTATTTAGCAATTAAATTATCGTACAATGCGTTTACCGTTTTTCTAATCACATTGTTGTATCCACTTGTTTCACCCGGATGACATCCATTACTAATTACAACAATGCCAAATTTTTCTTGTGGATTAAAAAACATCGCACTATATAGTCCATATGCAGATCCAGTATGCCCTACCATTACCTTTCCGTCAATTATTGTTGCTGGTGTTTCTAACGCAAATCCATAAGCGGCTATGTCTGAAACAGCCATTTGCATCATTTTCGAATTCTTTTTTGAAATAATTCTTACGCCATTGTATTTTCCATAATTGGCATGCATCATCATGTACGTAGCTAAATCTTTTGCAGATATTTTCATGCCACCCGTTGGTGAAAATATAGGTGCGCTATATCCCATTTGATAAGCAGCCACCTCTGCAGTTCTTGGTGCATAAGCATTAGGAGATGCAACAAATTTTGCTGCATCTGGCTGATATTCATAGATTGTTGCAAATTTAGATTTGTCTAATCCGTTCACATAGTATCCGCCATATAGTTGTAATGGATTCAAAATATGGTTTTGTATGTAGGCATCAAATCTTTCGCCACTCACTTTTTCAATGATCGTTCCAATCATATTAAAGTTGAAATTGCAATATTCATATCTTTTTCCTGGCTCATAACTATTGTAGCATTTATACCAGTTAACTGATTTTGCAGGATTAATTGAATCTAATGAAAAATAACCCTGACTATCATTGATAGATGATAAATGAGATAGCATTAACCTAAGCGTGATAATGATTTCAGGAAATTTTGGATTCCGAACTTTAAATCCGATCAGTTCGCTAACATCTTGATCTAGATTAACTTTTTTGGCTTCTACTAATTGCATAATAGCCGTTGCAGAAAATGATTTTGAAATAGAAGCGATTCTAAAAATATTTTCGTTGGTAAGCGGCGCATTTGTTTCAACATCTTTTAGGCCAAAAGAATGCGTATAAATAAACTTGTTATCTTTTACAACTGCCACCGATAAACCCATCACTGGATTTTCTTTCATTATTTGTTGAATAGCTCCCTCCGCTTTATTTTCTTGCGCGTTAGATATAATTGGAAATAGTAACGCAGATACAATGATGCTTTTCGATATCCACTGAATTAATTTTCTCATCTATAAAATGTATTTATTTTAAAACAATTATTTAATTTACAAGTTAAAAATTAAATTTAACAAAATGTTTAGTAGAGCAAATAAATGGCTCATTGCAGCAACAGGCATTGGTATATTTTATGCACTTGCATTATTAATTTTTGCTGGTGATGTATTTAATAAAGATCAAAGCATTTCACAAACCGTTTTTGATGTAGGCTTACATCTTGTACCAACTGTGGTTGTGTTATTATTTGTTTTTGTCGGTTATAAAAAGCCACTCATTGGTGCGGCTATTTGTTTAGTAAGCGGGCTCATTTACATCATTACTGGTTGGGCAAATTTGCATTGGACAGCGCATGTTGTAATTGCCGGACCGCTCTTAGTCTTAAGTATGTTATACATAATGGCTTATAAATCAATTAAATAGAGCAATAGTTTTTGCAATTCAAGTATTAATCGTAATATTGCGATTAATATGGGAGCCAGTAAAATCATCAATTATTCAGAAGAAGAACTGCTCATTGCAAAATTTGCAAAAGCGCTTTCTCATCCGGCACGTGTTGCCATCATCAAGCTTTTACTAGAAAAGCAGTCTTGCATATGTGGTGATATCGTAGAAGATTTACCAATCGCACAATCTACCGTATCGCAACATTTAAAAGAATTAAAAGAGTCTGGACTCATCAAAGGAAATATTGATGGAGCATCAATATGTTATTGTGTTGATACAGACGTATTACAAAAAGCAAATGATATTTTAAATAAAGTATTAGGCGCTTCTATTCAAACTCAAACAACTTGTTGTTAAATTAAAAATTTAAAATATGCAAACAGACGAACAACTTAAAGAGATCGTAAAAAATAAATACAGCGAAATAGCTTTACAAGACAAAGAAACAAATATGTCATCTTGTTGCGGAGCGGGCGGCTGTTCAACAGAGGTATACAACATCATGTCTGAAGATTATACTACACTTGGTGGTTATACTGCAGATGCAGATTTAGGTTTAGGATGTGGTTTGCCTACACAGTTTGCACGTATCAAAAAAGGTGATGTAGTTATTGATTTAGGAAGTGGTGCAGGTAATGACTGTTTTATTGCCAGACATGAAACGGGTGAAACGGGTAAAGTTATTGGAATAGACTTTACACCTGCCATGATAAATAAAGCGCGTGCTAATGCAGAAGCGCGTGGGTTTAACAATGTAGAATTTAGACAAGGAGATATTGAAAATATGCCTATCACTTCTAATGTTGCAGATGTGATTGTGAGTAATTGCGTTTTAAATTTAGTGCCTAATAAACATGGCGTATTTACAGAAATGTTTAGGGTTTTAAAACCAGGTGGACATTTTAGTATTAGCGATGTTGTGCTTGTTGGTGCGCTACCAGAAGGCTTACGTAAAGACGCTGAAATGTATGCTGGATGTGTATCTGGGGCGATTCAAAAAAATGTATACATGGAATTAATTGATGCAACTGGGTTTGAAAACGTAACGATTCAAAAAGAAAAAGCCATTGTAATTCCTGATGATATTTTAGTAAACTATTTATCTGCTGAAGAAATTGCTGCATTTAAATCTGGTAGCACCGGAATTATGAGCATCACCGTTTTTGCACAAAAACCATTAGAAAATAAAACAGCTTGTGTGCCAGGTGGCGGCTGTTGTTAAAATGCGATCTATGAAAAATATTTTAGTATTATGTACTGGCAATAGTTGCCGAAGTCAAATAGCGCATGGTTATTTACAGGCTTTTGCTGCAGATAAAGCAAAGGTGTACAGTGCAGGTGTAGAAACCCATGGTGTTAATCCAAGGGCCATTCAAACCATGAAAGAAGATGGTATTGACATTTCATCAAACACGTCTAACAATGTTTTGGAATACACGGGTATTCCTTTTGATTTTGTGATTACGGTTTGTGATCATGCAAAAGAAGTTTGTCCATACTATCCAAGTAACGCAGAAAAGTTTCATTATAATTTCCCGGATCCAGCAAAAGCAGTTGGTACCGAAGAAGAAATTACTAGATCCTTTACCGAAGTGCGTGAGATGATAAAAAAATACTGTTTACAATTTGTAAAAGAACATATATGAATGAGCTAACTGCACTAGTTATTGGTGCAACTGGCGCTACAGGATCAGCGCTTGTAATACAATTACTAGAAGACAGCCGTTTTAAAAGCGTGGTTGTGTTTTCTAGAAGTGCAATTAGTATTACGCATGCTAAATTAACCTGCCATATTGTAGATTTTAATAACCCACAACTGTGGGCAGATTTAGTAAAAGGAGACGTACTCTTTTCCGCACTTGCTACTACGCTAAAACAGGCCGGTAGTCAAAAAGAACAATACAAAATTGATTATACCTATCAATACCAAACAGCTGAAACGGCTGCTAATAATGGTGTTGAGGCTTATGTGTTGGTGTCTGCAATGGGTGCCAATGAAAATTCGATGCTATTTTACCCACGCATTAAAGGGCAACTCGATAAAGCCGTTGCTAGCTTACCATTTAAGCAAATCCATATTTTTAGACCTGGATTTTTGCTAAGGCAGCCTGATAAAATAAGGCCTATGGAAAAATTGGGTATCGCAATCATCCATGGTTTTAATAAACTGGGTTTATTAAAAAGCCAAAAAGCACTTCCGGTTGAGGTACTCGCACAAAAAATGCGCGATGTATTGTTTAAACCAACCACAACAAATTTTCAAGTGTATTCTTTGGATTCAATATTTGATTTGTAGTATCTAACTACTTCAAATAGTGTAGCAATCATCATGAGATTGTCATATTTAAATTAAAGGGGTATAAATAAACAATTTCCAACAGTTCTTGTTTTAATTTCGCGGCTTATTATAAAAATCGCGATATCTCATGGAACCATTTGTTCAACAATTAAAGTCTGCCATTGAGCCAGTAAGAAATAATTTATTGGCACATCCAGTATATAGTCAGATCCAAGATTTACAGGGGTTACAACGTTTTTCTGAAACCCATGTTTTTGCGGTATGGGATTTTATGAGTTTGTTAAAATCGTTACAAATTGGATTGACCTCTGTAACACTACCTTGGGTGCCTGTTGGAAATGCAGATACCAGATATTTAATCAATGAAATTGTTTTAGGTGAAGAGTCAGATGTAGATGAAGCAGGTAATAGAATTAGTCATTTCGAACTTTACCTGAAAGCGATGCAGCAAATGGGTGCATCTACAAATGTTATTGAAACCATCATTGCTCA
>CANEWV010000073.1 GCA_947442905.1 Chitinophagaceae bacterium
ACCGCTCTTACCAAATTAATTATTTTTTAGGTGCCTTTTTCTTACCGGCAACTGTCTTACGCTTACCTTTTCTGGTACGGCTGTTTGTTTTAGTACGTTGACCACGAACAGGCAAACCTTTTCTGTGACGAAGACCACGGTAACAAGCGATATCTAATAAACGCTTAATACTCATAGAAACTTCACTACGTAAAGCACCTTCTACTTTAAACTCACTGTTGATGATGTTACGAATAGCAGTTTGTTCTTCATCATTCCAAGTATTTACTTTTTTATTAAAGTCAATACCTGCTTTGGTTAAGATATACTGTGCAGTTGAACGACCAATACCAAAAATATAGGTCAGACCAATTTCGCCTCTTTTGTTTTTTGGTAAGTCAATACCGGCAATACGAGCCATATGCTTTTTTTAAATTTTACTTTACTATTAGTAGTTACTGTTTGTAGTTACTGATTGAAAAAACAATTGGGTGCAAATGCGCACCACCACTGGTTTTATCCTTGACGTTGCTTAAAGCGAGGATTCTTTTTGTTGATTACAAAAAGTTTACCCTTGCGCTTAACAATCTTGCAATCTGTACTACGCTTTTTGATTGAAGCTCTAACTTTCATCTCTTTAGTTTTAGTCTGGTTGTGATCCGGTTTATTTTATCGGTTATTTGTACCTAAAAATAATCCGACCCCTACTTAAATCATATGGACTCATTTCAACACCGACCTTGTCGCCAGGTAAAATTCTGATGTAGTGCATCCTCATTTTTCCTGAGATGGTAGCCAATATTTCGTGGCCATTTTCTAGCTTAACCCTGAACATAGCATTGCTCAGCGCTTCTAGAATAACTCCATCTTGTTTGATCAACGGTTGTTTAGACATACAATTTTTGGGGCTGCAAAGATATTAGAATGCAACCGAAATACGAAGAAAACGGGGAAAAATTTACAGAATTTGTCAAAAATTACGTAACTCCTTGATTTTCAATGTGTAATTTGGCTATTTAAAGATGGTTGCTAGCTTGGTAGACAGTTCCTCCCCCCTAATATTCTTAGCAATGATCTTGCCAGCAGGGTCAACGAGGAAGTTTTGCGGAATTGCTTGAATACCATATTGTTTAGCAACTTGATTGTCCCAATACTTTAAATCCGAAACCTGTGTCCAAGTTAATTGATCGTCATGAATGGCTTTTATCCATTTGTCTTTAGCACCGGGTTGGTCCAAACTAACACCTAAAACAGTAAAGCCTTTGGCGTTATAGGCCTGAAAAGCTTTTACCACATTTGGATTTTCTTGACGGCAAGGACCGCACCAGCTCGCCCAAAAATCAATTAATACATATTTGCCTTTGAAGCTAGCCAAAGAAACAGGCACATCCAACGTATCGTTTTGGGTAAAATCCATAGCCATCGCACCTACCGCTGTTTTTTTAGCCGTTACTATTTTTTCCGCAAAAGCCTTTCCACTTGGGGTGGCGCGGGCAGGTTCAGACAACGCTTTGTAAATAGGCTCCACTACCTCTGGATTGATATCCCAACCAGCCATCTGACCTAGCGCATACATTGCAATGGGAGAATTGTTATTGGTTGCTAAATAACCTTTGTATACTCCTTTCATATCGGCATCGAGTGCATCAAAAGTGGCATCCAAGGTTTTCATAGCCGCAGAATCTTTAGCTTGGTAAGCAGCGCTATAAGCTTTACTAGCCGCTTGCATTTTATCATTAACTGGTTTTGTTTTTTCAGTCAATGACAAAAAAGCATCATGTGCCGTAGAACCCTTCACTTTAAAATTGCTAAAAGAATCTACAGAACTTACTTGAATAGTACCAGGCACTACAAATACAGAAGCATAGTCGCGGGGTTGAAGCATTTTAATAGGCTTCCCTTCTGCATCATTTTTATAACGTACAAAAATGGTCACCATTAAAGGTTCCGCTATTTTACCTGAAAAACTATATTTCCCATCGGTAGGAGCAACACTATCTCTTACGGTTACACCGTCGGCTCTATAAGAATAATATACCTTATTAACTGGTAGTGTTATGTTTTTAAGGGTACCGCTAACGGTAAAATTTTGGGCTTCTTGTGCATTTGCAGCAAATGATGCAAGCACCAATAAAGCGAGTACTAATTTTTTCATGGTTTATTTTTTCGATTACGATATGGTAACGAATATACAAAAGCCTTTACAAGAATAAAAATAAGGTTCCAACATGCCAATATTGAGTAGTTTGCGCGCGGATAACATCGATACATGAAACGGATAGGCCTTATTTCAGATACCCACAGCTATTTAGACCCCAAAGTAGCGCATCATTTTGCCGATTGCGACGAAATCTGGCATGCTGGAGATTTTGGAAGCTATGAAGTAGCAAAGGAACTCCGGTCTATAAAGCCGCTCCGCGGTGTATATGGAAATATTGACGGTCAAGATATTAGATCCGAATTTCCCGAGTGCTTGCAATTTGAAATTGAAGGCATCAGGGTGATGCTATTTCATATTGGTGGCTACCCGCCTAATTATAATAAAGTAACAAAGCCAATCATTGCAGCCTATAAGCCACAGTTATTTATAAGCGGTCATAGCCATATATTAAAAGTGATCTACGACCCTGCAATGGCTTGCTTACACATCAACCCAGGAGCAGCTGGTAAGCAGGGATGGCATAAAATTAAAACCCTCATCAAAATAGATATTGATGGGACAGACATTAAAAACTGTCAAATTATTGAATTAGAAACAAGGGTATAGAGCGCTTTAATAGCAACAATTACATACCCGGAAACCATGGTCGCGCAATTTCAATACCTCTAAACGGCCAAGGCACGCCCGCTAAAATTAATACCAGCGCAACCACAAAAAAGTAAAATGCTTTTTTATACTTAGTGGTACTATCTAAATTCTTTTTTGCGACGCCATGTGCCAGTGTTAAAAAAACAATGGCTGCAATCATAGTTACTGGATGCTCCACCCAATAAAAACGGTAAAATTTATCTTTCATTACAGACGTACCAGCCGCTAGCTCTGTTGTAAAAATACCAATACGACCTGCTAGCACTTGATACAATCCTAGTAGCAAAGTGATGTGTCCTGCAATCATTGTAAAGAGCCATGTTTTTTTATCTGCTGCAGCAAACTCTTTTTTAGACTGCCAACCAGTATATGCTTTTACAATAGATACAATTAGTAAAAGAAGGATAATCCAACGTAATAAATTATGTAGATGTAAAAGTCCAGTTGCCATAGTGTTTGATTTTATAATGCTAATATAGTGGATTTGGGTTTATTCAACCCAGTCTGCTACAAACAAGTTGGTATCTCTTGTGCCGCCATTGTTTCGGTTAGAAGCAAAAATTATTTTTTTACCATCAGGGCTAAACATTGGAAATGCATCAAAGCCTTTGTCTCTGCTAATTTTTTCGAGACCCTTCCCTTCCAAATCAATGAGGTACATGTTAAAAGGAAATCCTCTTTTGTATTCGTGGTTGCTACAAAAAATAATATGCTTGCCATCAGGTGTAAAATTAGGTGCCCAGTTAGCCTGACCAAGGGCTGTAATTTGTTTGGCATTAGAACCATCTGCATTGGCAACAAACACTTCCATATTGGTTGGTGCTACCATACCTTGTGCTAATAATTCTGTGTACTCTTTTATAGCTTCTGGTGTTTTTGGTCTGCTAGCACGCCAAACGATTTTGGTTCCGTCGGGACTAAACCATGCACCACCATCATACCCTAATTCATTGGTAACGCGCAATTCTTTCCCGGATTTTAAATCCATTACATAGAGTTCTAAATCACCACTTTTATCGGAACAATAAATCATTTTTTTACCATCTGGAGATAACGTTGCCTCTGCATCATATCCCTTAGCACTGGTCATTTGTTTTACAATTTTACCAGACATATCTGCCATAAAAATGTCGTAACTATTATAGAGTGGCCAAATGTATTTATTGCCATATTTTGCTCTGTCTGGAACTGGCGGACAAGTATCTGCGCCCAAATGTGTAGATGCATAAATAATATGTTTACCACCTGGTAAAAAATAAGCACAGGTGGACCTACCCTTTCCAGTACCAATCATTGTTGGTGTAAATTTTTGTGCATTCGTTACAGGAACTTTGCCCACAAATATTTGATCACAAAAAACGCCTTCTTTTGGATTTGTTTTTTGAAACACAATAGACTTTCCATCATAACTCCAATACGCTTCTGCATTATCGCCACCAAAGGTTAATTGCCTAACATTATTGAAATACTTTTCACCGGCAAAGTGCACCGTGTCTTGGGTTGCATACTGCGCAAGCACAGGTGAAACAAATAGCGTCAACAACATCAAATAAAAAGCGGTAGATAATTTCATAATTGTTCGTTAAGAGGATGCAAAAGTAGGCATGTTTTAATGTTTTTATGTCAGTGTTGTGTCAGGAGATTAAAAAAATGACGTTATTTTGAAGATGCGCTCAATTCTACTATTCTTTTGCATTACCCTATTATATGCATGTAACAACAATCAGGACAAATCGACCCCTACAAAGACAACTAACCCATATCCTAGTTATGTAACTGACTTACTAAAAGAAATAGATCGTTTTCCTGACAGCACCGAGCTTCGCGTACAACTTATAGATACCATGGATAGCCTTTTTTTAATGAAAGAGGCCGTTGTGCAAATGGACTCACTAATAGCAAGAGAACCAGGCAATTATGGAAATTGGTTTAGAAAAGGTGAATTAGCTATTCGAATGGCTGATACAACCCTTGCCATTCAAAGTTTTTCTACCGCTGCAAAGATCTATTCTAACCCTGATGTTTTATTGACACTTGCTAATTTATATGCTGCTCAAAAAAACAAATTAGCACTTGAATTGTGCAACAACATTATTGTACAAAAACCAGACAGAACCTACATTGCACATAGTTACTATATTATGGGTCTCTATTTTGTAAATACGGGTAATGCTACAATTGCTATCGACAATTTTAACAGCTGCATTCAAAATAATTATTTCTATATAGACGCTTATATGGAAATTGGTTGGATCTATTTTGACCAACAAAAATTTGACAAAGCAAAAGGGTTTTTTGAAAAAGCAGTTGCTATAAAGCCCACAGAGGCAGCTCCGCATTACTGGCAAGCCAAATGCCTCGAAAAATTAGGGCAACCACAAGAGGCACTGAACGCCTACCAACTAGCCCTTAATTTAGAAAGCAGTTTAGGTGAAGCCGCCGAAGCGATTTCAAGAATAAAAGCTGCAAAAAAGTAGTCCGGTACCTTAAAAAAGCAGAAATTTGTACAAAACCTACCTATGCCAATCATCGCTCCATCACTTTTAAGTGCCAATTTTTTAGCCCTTCAAAAAGATTGTGATATGCTTAATAACAGCGAGGCCGAGTGGTTCCACCTGGATGTTATGGATGGTAGGTTTGTTCCCAATATTAGTTTTGGCCTTCCAATTATAGAACAAATCAGAAAAGCAACATCAAAAATTTGCGATGTGCACGTTATGATTTTAGAGCCAGAAAAATATGCCGAAGCATTCAAAAAAGCAGGTGCCGATATTTACACCGTTCACATAGAAGCATGCCCGCACCTGCATAGAAATTTACAACAAGCTAAGCAACTAGGTATGAAGGCCGGTGTGGCACTCAATCCACACACCCCTATTCAAACACTCGTTGATGTGATACAAGATGTTGATGTGGTATGTTTGATGAGCGTAAATCCAGGATTTGGTGGTCAACAATTTATTCCACAAACCATTCAAAAAATTGTTGAATTAAAAGCACTGATCGCGCAAAAAAACACAAACACCCTGATTCAAATAGATGGTGGTGTTACGCTTTTAAACGCGCCTCAAATTTTAGCCGCTGGCGCAGATGTGCTTGTTGCAGGAAATACCGTTTTTAAATCGGAAAACCCTACACAAACCATAGCAGCATTAAAGGCGCTATAAAAGAAGCACTAAAAAAATATTCACAATTTGTTCATAAATAAGGCTTGGAAAAGTGGTGTCCAATCAGTTAAATTTGGTTAACCACCTCACTAAAACCAAGCAAGTTGACAGAAACAATCATCAGCCTCGACTCCGTAAATCCTATCGAATTTTTTGGCGTAAACAACGGAAAACTAGACGTCTTAAAAAAGAAATTCCCGTTATTAAAAATCTTATCTCGTGGTACCCAGCTTAAATTAAGTGGTGCGCCTGAACAGATAGATACTGCAGTAGAAAAAGTAAATTTAGTGTTGCAATATTTAGAGCGCAATGGACACTTAAGTGAAGATTATTTCGAGCAAATATTAGGCGGTGATGACGTAGAAACGACCGACAACTTTGCAGACAAAAACCCAAATGATATATTGGTTTTTGGACCCAATGGTAAAACGGTTAGGGCCAGAACACCAAACCAAAAAAAGATGGTAGCTGCTGCAGATAAAAACGATATTGTTTTTGCAATCGGACCAGCCGGTACGGGTAAAACATACACCGCTGTTGCACTTGCAGTGCGTGCATTAAAAAACAAACTGGTTAAAAAAATAATTTTAACAAGACCTGCTGTTGAAGCGGGTGAAAATTTAGGTTTTTTGCCCGGCGATTTAAAAGAAAAAATTGATCCGTATTTACGTCCTTTGTATGATGCACTTGACGATATGATTCCTGCCGAAAAGTTAGGATATTATATGACCACAAGAACCATCGAAATTGCACCACTCGCTTACATGCGTGGAAGAACACTTGACAATGCTTTTATCATTTTGGATGAAGCGCAAAACACAAATGATTTGCAATTAAAAATGTTTTTAACGCGTATTGGCGCTAGTGCAAAAGCCATTATTACGGGCGACCCTACCCAAATTGACTTACCCCGAAATATGCGCAGCGGCTTAGAAAAAGCCAGCCGAATTTTACAAAATATTGAAGGAATTGCTCATATAGCCCTTACCGAAGAAGACGTAGTTAGGCACAAACTCGTAAAAGCCATTATCAAGGCCTACGACAAAGAACATGAAAAAGAAGAGGAAGCATATGGCAAAAGATAGCCAATTTTGACCCCTTCGACACCAAGTTTCGATTCCAACCCCCTCAAAAAGGGGGTTTTTTGGTAAAAAAGTGGGTTTTTTACCAAAAAGTGCCGATTTGTTAATACTCTGTTGAAATTAGTAGCAGAATATTCGTTTTCTTTGCATCTGAAAAATCAAACATATGCTTAGTAAAAAACTCTTGCAATTTGTACTTGCGGTATTCATCCTACCAGCATTTGCACTAGCACAGAATACCACCAGTAGCCTGAGTGGTTCTGTTAAAACAAATACCGGTGAGGTATTAGTTGGCGCAACCGTAACAGCAACCCACGAGCCTACCGGTACAACCTACCGTGTACAGAGCCGTTCAGGTGGCCGTTTTGACATCAGCAATATGAACCCTGGTGGTCCATATATTGTTGAAGTTTCTTTCTTAAATTATGCAAACGAAAAAAAGACTGACCTCTACCTTAGCTTAGGTGATGTTTTAAAAGTTGATTTCGCGCTTGCCTCTAAAGTAAATAACCTCG
>CANEWV010000074.1 GCA_947442905.1 Chitinophagaceae bacterium
GACCATGCCCATTTAACCATTTTTGTATCGTCATAATCAAGTCTGTAAAAATTGGCATTCCAGCAAACTCCTTTTTTGACATCTAGGTTTTGTAAGGGTATAAATAATTTAAACGGGAAATAAAGCTCAGCAGTCCATTTGTACATTTCGTTGTTTTGCTCATGCACTTTTACCTTTTTAACTACTTTTTTCTTACCCGTATATTTCCAGGGCGCCCATCCAAATGTTTTCTTACTCAAATTTGGCACTAACAATACCAGCTCTGCGTTGTAAGCGTTGATTTCGTATTCTAAATAAATAGGCGTGCTAGGTTCGGGATGAAAAAAAACTTCAAACACATCGGCTCTAAACAAATCTTCAAAATCATTTTTATACGGCGACGTTATTTTTTTATCAAGTCCCGAAAACAAAACATATACCCCACTATCAGCGTATAGAATTTTAAATTTTGAAGGGTATTGTAAACTGCTTGAATCAAGTTGAATTAGATTTACCCAATTGGTAGCATTCCAACTGGCATTTGTTCCCGCGCCGTCAATTTCAAAAGGCAGAACCTTATTTACCCGAAGCGTATCCTGCACATTTACTGTATAAGCCATGGCCGTTGTAGCAGTAGCTAATAAAATGCTGAAAATAAGCGCCTGTAACTTTGTCCGGTACATGATGTGCAAGCTTTTTATGGTGTATTAAATGTAAGAAAATAACAAAACATGGCCCTTTTTTATTTGAGCATTTATGCCAACTTATTTTTACTTTTAAGGATAGTTCTAAACGCTTAATTATTAATATGATACGCAGGGTTATACTATTTGCATTATTTATCACCAGCAGTTTTGTTGGATTGGCTCAAAAAAAACCGGCTACAAAAAAAAGCGCTAAAGCTGGAGCCAATAAAGTGGCTACGACTTCTAACAGCGCGGCATCTTTGGCCGCTAACCAAAATGCATCTATCAACGCACCATTAAAATTATGGTACGATAGCCCAGCCAAATATTTTGAAGAAGCACTCGTACTTGGTAACGGCCAGCACGGCGCTACCGTTTTTGGTGGCATATCGCAAGAGAAAATATTTTTAAATGACGCTACCCTCTGGTCTGGCGAACCGGTAAATGCCAACATGAACCCCAATGCATATAAAAATTTACCGGCTGTTAGAGAGGCATTGGCAGAAAACAATTATAAAAAAGCGCAAACACTTATTAAAAAATTACAAGGAAAATTTTCTGAGTCATATGCACCACTCGGCACGCTTTTACTAAGTTTTAATAACGATCCATTTATCAGTAACTACTACCGTGAACTAGATATACATGAAGCGGTGGCAACGGTAAAGACCGAATCGGCAACCAATACCATCGAAAGAGAATACTTAGTTTCTCACCCCGATAAAATTTTTGCCATCAAATTACAATCCAAGCAAAAAGGTGGACTGAGTTATACCATTGGATTTGAATCACTACTTCGTTACACCACTAAAACAACAAATAATGTTTTAGAAGTAAGCGGTGTTGCGCCAATCAAAGCAGATCCAAGCTATTTAGGAAAAAAACAAAACTCCGTGGTGTTTGATACTAAAAAAGGAACGCGTTTTTCTACACAAATTCAGGTGGTAACAAACGATGGTAAAATAACGTACACTGATTCTAGTATTCAAGTATCAAATGCAACGGCTACAACTATTTATGTATCGATGGCAACAAGCTTTAATGGATTTGATAAAAACCCTGCCACAGAAGGACGCGACCAGTATGCCACAGCTAAAGCGCAACTTACTAGTGCAGTAAAAACAGGCTGGGACGCTATCAAAAAAAGACATACCAAAGATTATCAAAATTATTTTGACCGGGTTGCGCTACAATTAGAGGGTGCAGCAGCGCCGCAACTTCCTACCAATGAAAGATTGCAACGATATGCCAAAGGAGAATCAGACCCCTACCTAGAAACTTTATATTTTCAGTTTGGCCGTTACCTATTAATAAGCAGTTCTAGAACACCAGGCGTTCCTGCTAATTTACAAGGTATCTGGAATTCATATTTACAGCCACCTTGGTCGAGTAATTATACCATGAACATTAATGCAGAAGAAAATTATTGGCTAGCAGAAAACACCAATTTACCTGAAATGCATATGCCGTTTTTACAATTTGTAAAAAACGTATCAACCACCGGAAAAATTACTGCAAAAACATTTTACAATATGCCAGGATGGGTATCGCATCATAATTCTGATATATGGGCGATGTCTAACCCAGTAGGTAATTTTGGAGACGGTGATCCAAGTTGGGCCAATTGGCCCATGGGTGGCACTTGGGCTTCTGTTCATGCCTGGGAACATTATTTATTTACCCAAGACACAGCCTACTTACAAAAAGAAGGCTACCCAGTAATGCGAGGTGCCGCCGAATTTTGTTTGGCATGGATGATTCCGGATAAGAATGGCAAACTTATTACCTCACCTTCTACTTCACCAGAAAATTATTTTGTTACGCCAACAGGTTTTAAAGGAAGCACACTATATGGTGGCACTGCAGACCTAGCCATGATTCGTGAATTATTTTTAGCCGTAATTGCTGCACAGGAAGTACTTAAAAACGATGCTGCATTTACAAATAGTATTAAAGCAGCGCTCGAAAAACTGCATCCATACCAAGTGGGTAAAGCTGGAAATTTACAAGAATGGTATTACGACTGGGAAGATGTCGAACCTACCCACAGACATCAAAGCCATTTATATGGGCTTTACCCAGGCACGCACGTAACAACCTCGCAAACACCAGCTATTGCTAATGCTGCAAAAAAAACATTAGAAATTAAAGGGGATGAAACTACAGGTTGGTCTAAAGGGTGGCGGATTAATTTATGGGCTAGGTTAAAAGATGGTGAACACGCATACAAAATGTACCGTGAACTTTTGAAATTTGTTCCGCCCGATGAAACCAAAGAAAATTATACCAACATGGGTGGCACGTATCCAAATTTACTCGATGCACATCCCCCTTTTCAAATAGATGGTAATTTTGCTGGCGCTGCTGCTGTTGCTGAAATGCTGGTTCAATCGCATTCTGGTTACATAGAGCTGTTGCCTGCTATATCAAAAGCTTGGAGTACGGGCGCTGTTAATGGCCTTAAAGCAAGAGGCAACTATGAGATAGATATGAAATGGACAAAAGGGCGCGTAACAAGTTTGCACATTAAGTCAAATACAAAAAAACAAGCTAGTATTTATTGCAACGGAAAGCTTCAAATTGTTGCTACCAATACGCAACTAGTATTTTAAAAAAAGTAAAGCTCTACCAAATAAACAATATGCAAAATTTTTCAAAATTATTTTTCGTTATAATCTCTATCACTTGCGCAACCATTGGTTTTTCTCAAACGAAACAACTTGCTAAACCTTCTGCGGTGCAGTATAAATGGCATGAACAAGAAAGAATCATGTTTGTACATTTTGGAGTAGCTACTTGGCTTGGATCGGAATATGATGAAACTGGCACATTTGATATATCGCGCATAAATCCTACTGAACTAAACACTGACGACTGGTGTGAAACCGCAAAATTGTGGGGTGCTAAACAAATTATTTTTGTTGCCAAACACGTGGGTGGATTTTGTTGGTGGCAAACCAATACCACAGAGTATAATGTAAAAAATATTCCTTGGAAAAATGGTAAAGGCGATCTATTAGCAGACATTGCTGCTTCATGTAAAAAATATGGACTTAACCTTGGTGTATATATTTATCCGGGTGATGTTAAATATGGTGCTGGTATTGGAAGTGGTGGCAAAACCACAAACCCAGATTTGCAAGAAGCATACAACAAAGTTTTTAGACAACAACTCACCGAAGTGCTCACCAATTACGGACCTATGCTAGAAGTTTGGTTTGACGGCAATTGCATTGTAGACATAGACGATATACTTGAAAAGCACGCTAGCCAATCCGTTATATTTCAGAGTAAAAAAGCTTCCATTAGGTGGCCTGGATCAGAGTCTGGCATGCTTGCTTACCCTGCCTGGAATAGTTTAACTAGTAAAGACCTTAACAGCGGTATTTCTACCCAGTACAATGACGATCCTAATGGAGATGCATGGGCGCCACTAGAAGCCGATGCGCCACTTTATAATCATAATTGGTTTTGGAATCCCACTAACGAAAAAAAGAGAAAGTCTTTACAAAACCTAATTGATATGTATTATAAATCGGTGGGTTATGGGGGCGTTATGCTACTTAATGCCTCTCCGGATACTACCGGTAAAATTACAGACGGTGATAAAAATGCATATCGTGCACTTGGCGAAACCATTCAACAAAGATTTTCTAATCTCATAAAGCAACTAGACAATAAAAAAGGGACCGTTTTTACTATTTCATTTGATAAACCCACCGCGGTTAATCATATAGTCATTGAAGAAGATTACCGTTATGGACACCGCATCAGAAACTATTCTGTAGAGGGTAAAATAAATAACAAATGGGAAGTTATTGCCAAAGGATCATCGGTGGGTCGAAAAAAAATTGATGCATTTGCTACTCAAAATGTAACGGAACTAAAACTTACGATTGATGCACATGTAAATACACCACTTATTAGATCCCTAAAAGTATACCATGTAATTAACTACGCCCACAATCAAGCACCCACCGAAACCAACGACTGGGCTATTTGTGGCAACTGGGATACTAAAACATTTAAAAATAATAAAGACACGATTACACTAGATTTAAGTAAGTATATTACAACACCAGGTCAGTATGAAGTAAAGTTTTTAGCAGATGTAGCAGTAACGGGGACATCCATAGATTCGGCAATCATAAATTTTGAAAATCAAAATACCATGCAGTCGTATCTTACTAAAAAAGATTATCAAACATTTTACATCAATAGAACTTCTCAAATAAGCAACAACAGCTCTTCTACCCTTACATTATTAATGCGTTCAGATAACAACGTATTTCAAAATAGAGGGGTATTTAAAATTAGAAAACGACCATAAATAAAAACCTATGTTTAAAAAATATTGGATTTTAGTTGCACTAGTGGTAAGCATTGGTGGCGCAGCAGCTCAAAACACGCAAAGCGATATTCCTAAACCAACTGCCGCACAACTAGCTTGGCAAAAAGCAGAAATTGGCGTACTTATTTCTTATGATTTACCGGTATTTCAGGGCACTCCATACAATCAGGCACAAAACAGAATTACGCCGTTTACAAATGCCAACATATTTAACCCTACAAAACTCAATACCGATCAGTGGATTCAAGCTGCAAAAGCGGGTGGTGCAAAATTTGCAGTGCTTACCGTTACACACGAAACAGGCTTTGCCCTTTACCAAAGTGATGTAAACCCTTACTGCATGAAAGCGCTTACATTTCAAAATGGCAAGGGCGATATTGTACGCGATTTTGTAAACTCTTGTCGTAAATATGGCATTGAACCTGGCATTTATGTGGGCATTAGATGGAACTCTTACTTAGGCATTCATGATTTTAAAGTAGAAGGAACAAGCGAATTTGCAAAGCGCAGACAAGCGGCTTATAAAAATATGTGCGAAGGGATGGTAACCGAACTTTGCACCCGCTACGGTAATTTATTTATGATATGGTTTGATGGCGGTGCCGATGATCCTTCTAAAAACGGACCAAACATTTTACCCATTGTTACCAAATATCAACCCAATTGTCTCTTTTATCACAACGCTCAAAAAGCAGACTTCAGATGGGGTGGTTCTGAATCAGGAACAGTACCCTACCCTTCATGGTCTACATTTCCATTTGTGTTTTCACATGCAGTTAGACAAGACACTATTTTTGCCAATAATTTTGCGCTATTAAAAACAGGTTCGCCCACTGGTAAATATTGGATGCCTGCCATGAGTGACGCTCCACTTCGCGGACACAAAGGCGGACACGATTGGTTCTGGAACCCTAACGAAGACCATCATGTAAATCCTCTAGATAAAATGATGAACATGTATTACGGATCGGTGGGGCATAATTCTACGCTTATTCTTGGCATTACGCCAGACAATAGAGGCCTTATTCCAAACATAGATGTGCAAAGGCTTACCGAGTGGGGCGATAGCGTTAAAAAAGTATTTAAAACACCAATAGCAAGTTGGTCAACTAAAAATAAAGACTACACCATAAATATTCCATCACAAAAAGTATTTAGCAAAATTGTATTGCAAGAAAATATCCAAGAAGGAGAACGCGTTCGCTCTTTTATAGTAGAAGCTAAAATAAATGGCGAATGGAAAACGGTAAATGAAGGCACTTGTATTGGCCACAAATACATTGGACTATTAGAAAAACCTATTACAGCTAACAATGTAAGATTAAAAATATTGGCCTCTACTGCAGAGCCAATGATTCAAACTTTTGCAGTGTATTAATGGGTTATTTTTTACCTTCTAGTTTGTTTACATAATCTAAACTACCCAGTCTAAACCTAAAAGGCACTTTTGTGCGCTTTTCAAATTGAAATTCTTGTTTACAAAAAAATGGCAGCCCTTTTACGTAATTATTAGGCGCTAGTATTTGAACGGGGCTAAGTTTTAAACTATCCAATTTTTTAGACGCACTCATTGTTAATGGCTTTACTTTAAAATACACTTGACCGGACGCAGCTGCAGTCATCAATAAGCATATCATTAAAGAAACAATCCTTGTAACCATGCTATAAAACTAGCATAAAAAAAGGAGATCGTAAAAACGACCTCCTTCTTAAAAACCAAGATAAATACGAGAAAGATTTATTTAGACCACCACATTTTACCGTAGTTGTCATCTGTACCACCTAAGGCAGCAACAGCGGCTTTATAATTTGTTGGGTTTAATGAAGCTTCTGTTGGAGGATAACCTAAACGGAAAGGAATACCTCTAGAATCTACTCTATCAACTGCAGCAGTTAATACAGGGAATCCAGTTCTTCTCCAATCGCACCAAGTTTCCCAAGAGCTTAGGTAGTTATGAACCCATTTTTCAGTTAAAATTTGCTTGTGCGCATTAGCACTTGAATACGCTACATCAGCATTAGCGATGTATGCATTGTATTTAGTTGCATCATACACACCATACATTTCCCAAGAAGCTTTGATAGCAGCTTTGTACTTTGCTTCGGCATCTGTATCACCACCAGTTGTATAACCAAGCTTTGCAGCTTCTGCTTGCAAGAATAATACTTCGGCATAGCTATAAATAGAAAGTGGAGAACCTTGCCCTCTAAATGCAGCACCAATTCGGCTATAAGCAGCAGGGATGTTTACAGCAGCGTTTCTACCATAAGGTAAACCTTTTACTAAACCACTTGCTAACACTTCACCAAATACTGGTAAACGTGGATCCGCTTTTGGCTCCATGTAATCAGTCATTGTTTTGCTAATCGCATAGTCGTTACGATTACTTACAGAGTAGTTATCGTACCAAGGGTTATAGTTGTTAGGATCGCCAGCGATAAACTTATACATGATGTTTTGAGCA
>CANEWV010000075.1 GCA_947442905.1 Chitinophagaceae bacterium
AAAAATGAGGTTTTGCGCCCCTTTTAGCCCGCAATTATAAACCTATTGCAGTACTTTCGTGTTTATAAGTCAAGCAAATTTCAGAATATTATGTTGAAGTTACCTATTTACCTAGATAATAATGCCACAACCCCAATGGATCCAAGGGTTTTAGAGGCAATGATTCCTTATTTTACCGAGCATTTTGGTAATGCCGCAAGCCGTAACCACCCTTTTGGATGGGAAGCTGAAGAAGCGGTGGATTATGCTCGTGAGCAAGTAGCTAAACTAATTGGTGCCGACCCTAAAGAAATCATCTTTACGTCGGGCGCTACAGAAGGTGATAACCTTGGTATCAAGGGTGTGTATGAAATGTATGCTAGCAAAGGCAACCATATCATTACTTGCACTACCGAGCACAAAGCGGTGTTAGATACCTGTAAACATATTGAGCACTTAGGTGGTGAGGTAACTTACCTTCCAGTGGCTGCCAATGGTTTAATTGATTTAACAGCACTTGAAGCTGCTATTAAGCCAACAACCATTTTAATTGCGATCATGTACGCCAACAACGAAATTGGTGTAGTACAACCGGTTAAAGAAATTACAGCGATTGCTAAAAAGCATGGTGTATTATTTTTCTCTGATGCGGTACAGGCTGTTGGTAAAATTCCAGTAGACGTAAACGCAGATGGTATTGATATTATGGCATTTACAGCGCATAAAATGTATGGTCCTAAAGGGATTGGTGCACTTTATGTTCGTCGTAAAAACCCACGTGTTAAAGTTACTGCCCAAATGGACGGTGGCGGACACGAAAGAGGTATGCGTAGTGGTACGTTAAACGTTCCTGGTATTGTTGGATTTGGTAAAGCATGTGAACTTGCTAGACTAGAAATGGCAGCCGATGCTGAGCGTTTAAGCAAGCTAAGAGATAAGCTGGAAGCGGCTTTAACACAAATAGACGAATCTTATGTAAATGGTAGCACCGAGCACCGTTTACCACACGTTGCAAATATTTCTTTCAAATATGTAGAAGGAGAAGGTTTAATGATGGGCTTTAATAAAACCATCGCACTTTCTTCTGGTTCTGCTTGTACTTCTGCATCACTAGAGCCTAGCTATGTATTAAAAGCTTTAGGATTAGGGGATGATTTAGCACATAGTTCACTTCGTTTTGGACTTGGAAGATTTACTACCGACGAGCAAATCGATTATACCATTAAAGCTGTTACCGATACGGTTTTAAAACTTCGTGACATGAGCCCACTATGGGAAATGTTTAAAGAAGGTGTTGATATAGATTCAATCGAATGGGCGCACCATTAATATTAAAAATTATTATTTTTACCCTTTCAAAATAAAAATATGGCATACTCAGAAAAAGTTATCGATCATTATAGCAATCCTAAAAACGTAGGAACTCTAGATAAAGCAAAAAAGAATGTAGGCACTGGTTTAGTAGGTGCTCCAGAATGTGGCGACGTTATGAGACTTCAAATTGAAGTAGACGACGCTTCTGGTGTTATCACAGACGCTAAATTCAAAACCTTTGGATGTGGCTCTGCTATTGCTTCTTCATCACTTGCAACCGAGTGGTTAAAAGGTAAAACTGTAGATCAAGCAGTTGCTATTGACAACATGGATTTAGTAGAAGAATTAAATTTACCGCCAGTAAAAATTCACTGTTCTGTATTAGCTGAAGACGCTATCAAAGCGGCTATCAATGACTACCGCACTAAAAACGGTTTAGAAGCATTACAGTTTGAAGAAAAAGGCGTTCACTAATATTATTTAACCGAGCATTCATTTCCAAATGGTAGCTACCGAAAATACAATCTATGTTAGCGAAAAGGCTAAATCCAAAGTTTTACAACTGATGGAGGATGCTGGCGTTACCGGGGATAGTAGTTATTTTTTGCGTGTAGGTGTTGTTGGGGGTGGATGCTCTGGTCTTAGTTATAAACTAGATTTTGACAACGAGATTAAACCCATGGATCAGGTTTTTGAAGACAATGGGGTTAAAGTAGTCACCGATCTTAAAAGCTTTTTATACCTGGTTAACACCGAACTTGATTTCTCGGATGGCCTAAATGGTAAAGGTTTTTATTTCAATAACCCCAATGCTAGCCGCAGTTGTGGCTGTGGGGAAAGCTTTTCTGTATAATTTAACTTTTTACTTTTTAAGATTGCCTAAGAACAAGTAGTTTTGGGCCATGCTTAATATTAGCCTCAAAGAGTGGAAGCAGTTTTTTACAAGCCTTACAGGCTATATTGCCCTCTGCATTTTTTTACTACTCACGGGTCTCCTTTTATTTGTTTTTCCGGATACTAGCATTTTAGAAATGGGTTATGCAACCCTTGCTGGTTTTTTTAATATCGCGCCTTGGTTACTCATTTTTATGGTTCCTACTATTACCATGCGCAGTTTTTCTGAAGAGTACAAGTCGGGGACTTTTGAATTACTCAAAACATTACCCATTCGCCCAGCTTTACTCGTGTGGGGGAAATATATAGGCGCACTCCTTGTTGTACTTTGTTTACTTGTGCCAACGCTACTATATGGTGTTGCAGTAGAATCACTTTCTGCAGTGGGCGGCATAGACATGGGAGCCACTGCTGGGTCTTACTTGGGGCTTTTTTTACTTGCTGCTGTATTTGTTTCAGTAGGTATTTGCGTGAGTTGTTTCACAAACAATACCGTGGTTGCTTTTATTGGCGCTGCCTTTACTTGTTATTTATTATTTGCAGGTTTTGAAGCCGTGAGTAAACTTTCTTTTTTTGAAGGTAAACTTGCTTACTACACAGAGGTGCTCGGCATTAAATTTCATTACAAAAGTATTAGTAGGGGCGTGATACGACTAGATGACCTCGTTTATTTTTTTGCACTCATAGCTGCCTCCTTGCATATCACCAAGCAAAATATTATTAAGCGCTAATTGCACCTATAAAATATGTTTCAAAAATATTCAAATATTATTGTTGGGTGCTTACTGGTTGCTATCATTTATGCGTCCAATGCTTGGCTGCATGGTAGTCTAGACCTCACTGCTGAAAAGCGTTACAGCTTAAGTGCTGCAACAAAAAAACTATTGGACAAAAAGCTGGACAGCGCCATTACGATCGAGATTTTTTTATCTGGCAACTTACCTGCCGATTATAAAAAATTAAATATCGCTACTGCCGAAATTTTAGAAACATTTACTGCGTATGCTGCGGGTCCTATTCAGGTTTCATTTATTGAGCCTGGTAGTAATATCGTGGATGAAGAAGCGAAAGTGAAATATTTTGATAGCCTTGCTGCACTAGGTGTTGTTTTTGAAAGAACAGCGATTTCGGAAGGTATTGAAAAATCTACTTCTCAACTTATTGTTCCGTCGGCGCTTGTAAGGTATGGTAATAGAAAACCTATTGCCGTTGATTTAAGAAGCAGCAAAAAAATATTTGCGAATTATAATGTGATAGAAGCAGTAGAACCTAAAGAAGACAAGGAAGCTACGCGCAATGCAGCAGAAGCATTACTAGAATATAAATTTGCTGCGGCAATTGATAAAGTAACCAAAATAAATTATCCTACTGTTGCTTATTTAGTTGGCAATGGGGAGCCCACCGATTTAACGGTGAGTGATTTAGCAGAAACATTAAGAAACGATTATAACCTTGGTATTTTTGATTTAAAATCAGGGTATCCAAACGCATCAGATATTGATCTACTATTAATTGTGAAACCTACTGCTCCTTTTACAGAGGAAGATCAATTAAAAATTGACCAGTACATTTTAAATGGCGGAAAAGTAATTTGGTTTGTTGATAAACTACACGCCGAGCTGGATAGTTTAATGCGCACACAAGCAGGTTATACCGCTTATGATAGGGGATTAAATATTGATCCGCTTTTATTTAAATATGGGGTTCGTATTAATGGCGATTTAGTGCAGGATTTAAACTGTGCTAAACTTCCTATTGTGGTTGGTAAAAATCCAGACGGCTCTCCAACCATGCAGCGGATCCCTTGGCCGTATTATCCTTTTTTAACAACACCATCCGACAATCCGATCACAAAAAACATGGATAGGGTACTTCCTATTTTTCCATCTAGTATTGACACGGTTAAAGCCCCAGGCATTAAAAAGACCATTTTACTCGCTACCGATACCAGTTCTAGAAGCATTGCTTCGCCGGCTATGGTGTCTTTAAATAGTGTGCAGTCGGAGGCGGATTTATATACGTTTACAAAAAGTCATATACCGGTAGCGGTGTTACTGGAAGGAAGGTTTTCTTCTCTATTTGCCAATAGTATTGGCACTACGGTAATAGATTCGGTTCGCCGATTTACAGGCCTTCCATTTTTAAAGAAAGGCATTAAAGAAACAAAGCAAATTGTGGTATCTGACGCTGATATTGTAACAAACGCGGTTACTAAAACCACGGGCCCACTTCCAATGGGTGAACTGCCTTTTGAAGCGTTTCAGTTTGCCAACAAAACATTTTTACTCAATGCCATTGATTATTTGGTAAATGACAATGGTTTATTTGAGTCTAGAAACAAAGTAGTGGTACTTAGGTTACTAGACAAACAAAAAGTAGCAGATCAAAAAACATTTTGGCAGCTAGTAACTACCGCTGGACCTATTTTAATATTACTATTGATTGGAATTTTTGTGGCATTCTGGCGCAAGAAAAAATACTTATAACAATTATTTATGACCGCATCACATCAGTTGGTTTATTTCATTTTTGCAATTGTTTTGGCACTTGCGCTTGTATTAGATCTTGGACTACTCAGTAAAAAAAATAAAACCATTACCATTAAGCAGGCACTACTTCAAACCTTATTTTGGGTAGCACTTGCCATTGGATTTTTTGTTTTTGTTTGGATCGAAGAAGGTCAAAAAACTGGACTCGAATACCTAAGTGCTTATTTGATGGAGTGGAGTCTTAGTGTCGATAATATTTTTGTATTTATATTAATATTCAACGCCTTTAAAGTAAACGAAAAATTTTACCCTCGTGTTTTACTAGTGGGTATTATGATGGCCATTGTATTTAGGGTAATCTTTATTACAGTGGGGGTGGCGCTTGTAGAGCAGTTTCATTGGCTGTTGTATATTTTTGGGGTTTTCTTACTCTATACTGGATTTAAAATGTTTACCTCCAATGAGTCTGAAGAATTTGACCCACACGACACGGCGGTATACCGGTTTTTAAAAAAATACCTGCCGCTTTCAGGAACCGATGGTAACGGAAAATATGTAATTAGAGAAAATGGAAAACCACAGTACACTTCTTTGTTTGTTGTTGTGGTATTACTTGCCGTGATTGACCTCGTGTTTGCACTGGATTCAATACCTGCGGTAATGGGAATTTCTACCGATAAGCTCGTTATTTATACATCCAATATTTTTGCGGTACTGGGCCTTCGCTCTTTGTTTTTTTTACTAAGAGGAGCCGTTTCAAAATTTGATTATTTGCAACAAGGCATTGCTATTGTGCTTGTATTTATTGGTGTTAAAATGCTAGGTGAGCATTATCTCAATCAGGTGTTAAGCAAAAACGCTCAGGTTGTTGTTTCTCTACTATTTATTGTTTTTTGTATAGGAGGATCGATTGTGTATTCTATTTATAACCGCAAAAAGGGTACGCCTAAAGACGTTGTTGACGGATCTTTGTCTTAATTTACGGATATGAAATACACGGCAAATGATATTGCAACCATACTAGAACTGCAGCCTACTGGGGCAAGTGGTTTAGTGGTGGAGCAGCTTTTGACCGATAGTAGACGACTTGTATTTGCAGAACAAACATTATTTTTTGCATTACCTGGTCCGCGCAGAGACGGACATGATTTTATAGAAAGTTTGTATGATCAGGGGGTTCGCTGTTTTGTGGTGAACAGGGGTATTGATCTCTCTACGTTAAAGGCCTATTGCACCGGCGCTATTTTTTTTGAAGTGCCTAATTGTTTAGCTGCCCTACAAAAAATAGCAGCCTACCACCGCAGTAAATTTGATATGCCTGTTATGGGGATTACGGGTAGCAATGGTAAAACCACCGTAAAGGAGTGGTTGTATCAGCTCCTTCATCCAAGTTTTAATATAGTAAGAAGTCCGCGTAGTTTCAATTCTCAAGTTGGTGTTCCACTTAGTGTTTGGAAAATGGATAGTTCATATGATTTGGCCATTTTTGAAGCAGGCATTTCTACTACAGGCGAGATGCAGCAGTTGGCCTCCATCATTAAACCTACCATGGGAGTGTTAACACATATGGGTCCAGCACATGCAGAAGGTTTTAAGGGTATGCCCGAAAAAATAAAGGAGAAGCTACAGTTATTTGAATCGGTTGACACCCTTGTTTATGGCAAAGATCAAATACAAGGCTACAACTTAGAAAGTGACGCGTCTGTTTTTAAACGCCCCGTAACATTTTATTCTTGGAGTAGATTGGTTCCTGCAACCCTTGTTGTTACAAGTGAAATCAATAAAGGAAGTTTTACCGAAATGACTGTTAGCAATGGTAGTCAAAACCACACTATTAATATTCCATTTACCGACAAAGCGTCTATCGATAACGCAGTGCTTTGCATCCTAACGCTACTTTCACTTGGTAAAGACTTCTCTTATATTACAGAAGGAATTAAGCAGCTTACTGCTGTTGATATGCGCATGCAATTAAAAAAAGGCATTAACGGCTGCACATTTATTAATGATAGTTACAATTTAGATTTCGATTCTTTTGTAGCCGCTGGATTTTATTTGCAAGCACAGGCTGCCGGAAGAGCATCTAGTATTATTGTATCTGATTTTGCAGAAACAGGAGAGTCAAATAGGGATATTTATGGTAAAGTAGCTAAGCACGCTGCAGCCCTGGGGCTTAAGCGTTTTATTGGAATTGGGCCTCAAATAAAAAAGCACCAATCTGTTATTGAAAAAGAATTTTTAGTGCCAGGTACGGAGTTTTATTTTTTTGATAGCACCAGTTCTTTTTTGCAACAGTTTCGACCTAAAGATTTTTCCAACGAAATTATTTTATTAAAAGGTGCTCGTGTTTTTGAATTTGAGCGTATTGCAAATTGGTTGGAACAAAAAATGCACGAGACCGTACTCGAAATAAATTTAACCACACTTGCGCACAATGTAAAGCAGATACAAAATGCTATTGGGTCAACTACCAAATTAATGGCGGTTGTAAAAGCATTTTCATACGGAAACGGAAGTGCAGAAGTTGCTAGAACCCTTGCTGCTGTTAAAACAGATTATTTAGCCGTTGCATATGTGGATGAAGGCGTCGAACTCCGAAGGGCGGGCATTCATTTACCTATTATGGTGATGAGTCCTGACGAGGCAGGTTTTGAAGCAATGGTTGCTTATGGTTTAGAACCTGAAATTTACTCCTTTGAAATTTACAATGCCTTTGCATCTTTTTTAAATGCTCAGGGCCTTGCGTCATATGGTATTCATGTAAAAATAAATACGGGCATGAACCGGTTGGGTTTTGA
>CANEWV010000076.1 GCA_947442905.1 Chitinophagaceae bacterium
ACTTGAAGACTCTGCTGTTATACAAAGAGACGATACAAAATTTATTAATAAACGAAGGGCCAAGCAAGGACTACCTCCGGTTGAGCCTTTATACGATTTAGAAGACGCAGCAGAAGCGCTCACTTTATTTGAAGTTGCCGCCTACGATAAATGGACAAGCATTGCGCCTGGAGTTGAGCTTTTATTTACCGATGCTGGTCATATTATAGGCAGTGCATCGGTGCATTTAAAAATTACTGAAAACGGCGAAACCAAGCAACTTAGTTTTAGTGGCGACATTGGACGTTACAACGATGCTATTTTAAGAGCGCCTGCTGTTTTTCCGCAAGCTAATTATATTATTATCGAAAGCACGTATGGCAATAAGCTACACGACGAAGTGCACGGCACTCCAGACAGTCTTTTGTCTTGGATCGAAAAAACTTGTATCCATAAAAAAGGAAAATTAATTATTCCTGCGTTTAGTGTGGGCCGAACTCAAGAGTTATTGTACGCGCTTAATCAGTTAAGTATCGAAAAGAGGTTGCCTCGTATTCCCATTTTTGTAGACAGTCCACTCAGTAAAGAAGCTACTGAATTATTAAAACGTTATCCGCAATACTTTAATAAAACCATCCGAAAAATAATGGAGCATGACAATGATCCATTTGATTTTGATGGGCTTACGTTTATAAGTTCGGTAGAGGAAAGTAAAAGACTCAATACACTTGAACAGCCATGTGTGATTATTTCGGCGAGTGGTATGGCCGATGCCGGTAGGGTAAAGCACCATATCATGAACAATATTGGGAGCAGAGATAACACCATTTTAATTGTTGGTTATTGTGAACCGAGGTCATTAGGTGGAAGGTTGTCTAGTGGTGTAGAAGAGGTGAAAATTTATGGCGAATATTATAAGGTTGCTGCCGAAATTGGTCAGATGCGCAGTATGTCTGCACATGGCGATTATGAAGATTTATGTCAGTATTTAAGTTGTCAAAACCCAGAACTTGTGTCGCAGTTATTTATAGTACATGGCGACTATGAAGTGCAGCAGGATTTTGCTAAAAGGTTAGAGCGTAAAGGTTTTAAGGAAGTGATTATTCCGGAGATGCACCAATCGGTTCAATTAAGTAATACTTAATAAACATATACTTTGTTTAACATATTTGATTAAAAATATGCTTTTACCGGTTTTTTATTGACTATGACCGAAATTTTTACCTATTTTACCGATAGGCATGGGTCTATCGGTAAAAAATATAATCTCAGGTACTAACAGAACATTACTAATTAATGTTATTTGGTATTTATTCCCAATGCTGGCATGTATTGCCGAAATAAGCAGAGGGCTTGGTGATATTAATAATTTTCTGATATATAAGCAGGTCTTCTGGCATACCCTCGAGCAAAAGCATTTGTATCTCTCTTATCCTTTAGAATATAGTGACGTTAATCATTACGGTCCACTATTTAGTATGCTTATTGCACCATTTGCATTACTTCCTGTTTATGTTGGTTGTTTCTTATGGTGTCTTTTAAATGTAGGCTTTTTGTTTTACGCAATCAAGCAATTGCCTTTATCCGAAAAGAGCATTCAATTTATTTTATTGATTGGTGTTTTTGAACTCATTACATCAGTGCATTCTGTTCAGTTCAATCCCATGCTATGTGGCATGATACTATTAAGTTTTACTGCCATCGAAAAAGAAAATATTTGGCTTGGAACTTTTTTTATTGTGGCAGGAGCACTGATCAAGATTTATAGTGTTGTTGGGTTATTGTTTTTCTTATTTACGCCACACAAGAAAAAATTCATTTATACTGGAATTGTTTGGTTAGCTGTTCTTGTTTGCTTGCCCATGCTTATATCTTCTCCTCAATTTATTATGGACTCCTACATCGATTGGTATGAAGTATTAATTGAAAAAAATGGACAAAATATTGAGTCTAGCATGTTTGCTGGCATGCAAGACATATCTGTAATGGGTATGATTCGTAGAATTTTTGGTGTGTACGAAATGCCCAATATGTTTGTAACGGTTCCTGCGGGGATACTTATGTTATTGCCGCTTCTGCGATTTAGCTTATGGAGTAATCCATTATATAGGCTTAATTATTTGGCATTATTACTCATCGGACTTGTGATATTTAGTTCTTCTGCAGAGTCGCCAACATTTGTAATTGCTGTTATAGGTTATTTAATATGGCATGTACAGCAGTCATATAAAGATACGTTTCCGTATAAAGTTTTATTGGTGCTAATGCTACTGCTTACCATTTTTTCGCCTACCGATTTGTTTCCAAGATTTATTAGAGAGCAGTATATACTCCGTTATTCACTAAAGGCGCTGCCATGTTTTGTAGCTTGGCTTGCTGTTGTGTACACACTCTTGTTTAGTCAGTTCAAAAACAAATTGGCATGAATAAGTTAGTTGAAATAGTAATTCCTGCGCACAATGAAGAGCATAACATTCCTGTAATTTATAGTGCAATACATAATGCAATTGCAGAAACAAACTATGATTTCAAAGTTTTGTTTGTTGACGATGGTAGTACCGATGGAACGCTAGAGGCCATACATGCACTATCTGCTCTTCATGATAATATATTTTATATTTCTTTGTCCCGAAATTTTGGACATCAAAATGCATTAAAAGCAGGACTGGATGCTTCTTCTACAGATATCGTAATTATGATGGATGCTGATATGCAACATCCGCCAGCATTAATTCCTGCATTGTTAAAAGCGCACGAAGAGGGGTATGACGTTGTGTACACCGTTAGAAAAGACAATGAGCATATTTCATTTGCCAAAAAACATACGGCTAATTTATTTTATAAATTAATGAATTACTTATCTGAAATCGAAATTGAACCAGGCTCTGCAGATTTTAGACTCATGAATAGAAAAACCCTTGATGCATTACTGTCAATGCCTGATCAAGAAATATTTTATAGAGGGCTCGTTAAATGGATTGGGTTTAAGCAAACAAAAATCGAATACGAGCCTCAGGCAAGACATACTGGTGTTACAAAATACTCTACTAAAAAAATGTTGAAGTTTGCTATTACCGGTATTGCAACATTTAGTAATAAGCCGCTTTACTTTGCGGCATACATGGGTTTTACTTTTGCAATATTATCGGTGCTTTACATTCCCTATATTATTTATGCGTTTTATAGTGGTACCGAAGTACATGGCTGGGCTTCTATTGTTGCAACCCTTGCCTTTTTTGGGGGCATTATACTGATGATGCTTGGTATTGTTGGTATATATTTGGGTAAGCTTTTCGAACAAAGTAAAAACCGCCCTCAATATTTAGTGAAAGCAGCCAAACTATGACACCTCAAATTTTAATTAGTTTTGATGTTGAAGAATTTGATATGCCGCTCGAGTATGGCTTTACGATACCATCGGAAAAACAATTGGAAATTGGATTCAGCGGTCTTGAAGCGATCACTCCACTATTAAATCAATCAGACTTTTCTACTACTCTATTTACGACAGCCAATTTTGCGGATCATTTTTCTTCTATCATAAAGGCTTTTTCGGAAAAGCATGAAATAGCCTCTCATACCTATTATCATAGTTTTTTTGAATTTGAGCATTTGCAAAGTTCAAGAGTAAGGCTCGAACAAATTACGGGTAAGCCAGTAACTGGGCTTCGAATGCCACGTATGAAACAAGTGCCTATGGAGGCAATAAAAAATGCAGGTTACAGTTATGATGCATCGATGAATCCTACATGGCTACCTGGCAGGTACAATCATTTACATAAACCCAAAACTTGTTTTGTTGAAGAAGGGATGTTTCGAATTCCAGCATCGGTGTCAGCGAATCTAAGGCTTCCGCTTTTTTGGTTAAGTTTTAAAAATTTCCCCTATAGTTACTATTTGCATTTATGCAAGCAGGCGTTGCAAAAAGATGGTTATTTGAGTTTGTATTTTCACCCTTGGGAATTTGTAGATGTAACAGGGTATAGTCTTCCGGCGTATACTACAAGGTATGCAGGGCAGGAGCTACTTGATAGATTGCATCAATTATTAAATGATTTAAAACCGCATGGTTCATTTAATACAATGCACCAGTTTTATAGTGGATATAACAAATAGTAATAGCAGTTAGATCCTGCCAAACCAGCGGTATCTATTTTTAGCAATCCAGCGGTAAATATTGTCTCTCCATTTTTTGGGTACAAGCCTGCCAGCTGCTAAAAATTTATACGGAAAGGATAGTTGTTTAGCTATTTCAATAATGGCATCTGATTCTATAAACAACTTGTTGTTTGCAATAAAAATTATTGAATTGATGTTTTGTAATGACGGGTACTTAGCAACTATAGCTGCGCCCTCTATACTGGATAGTGGAATTTGTTTTATTTGCTGCTTCTTGTCACCTTTGGTAACAAATTTGATGCTACTATTGCATAATTTACATCCGCTATCAAAAAGTAGCACCATCTTTTCCATACCCAAAAGTAAGTTACAATGTTTGCAGATCCTCAAATAATTATTAATACAGATGGCGAGGCTATTTATTATCCATTGGTATTTGATGGGAATGAGGCTCAAAACTTATTAAAAGAACTATTGCAAAATATTGAGTGGCAGCATGATCAGGTAATTATGTTTGGGAAACAAATTACCACCAAACGAAAAGTGGCTTGGTATGCTGGTGAGGGTATCAGTTATACTTATGCGGGTAAAAGAAAAGATCCTTTACCATGGCCTCCGTTTTTATTATCTATTAAAGAAAAAGTAGAAAAGCAAACGGCTGCCACCTACAATGCTTGTCTTTTAAACTTATACCATGCTGGTGATGAGGGTATGTCTTGGCACCGCGATAATGAAAAAGAAATAGTGCCTGAAAGTTCTATAGCTTCTGTAAGTTTTGGCGCCCCCCGAAAATTTGCTTTTAAACACGTAGTAACTGCCCAAAAAATTGAGCTCCTATTAGAATCAGGCTCTGTTTTAGATATGCGCGGCCCTATCCAGCAGCACTGGTACCATGCACTGCCGCCCTCTAAAAAGGTAAAAGACCTTCGGGTAAATTTGACCTTTAGATTGTTAATAAAAT
This sequence comes from Chitinophagaceae bacterium, assembly GCA_947442905.1. Next base: position 5,060 of record CANEWV010000076.1, read on the forward strand.
AGCAGCTTTTGAGGCTTCGTGCTCTTTTGTTAGTGCTATATTTAAGCTACAAATATTTACTATGAAAAAATGTATTGCCCTTATTATTGGGGTTTGCTTTGCGCTATCAAGTTTTGCTCAAGCACTTTCAAAAGATGATCGTATGCAGTGGTGGCGTGATGCTAGATTTGGTATGTTTATTCACTGGGGAATTTACGCAGTTCCTGCTGGCGAATATAAAGGTGATAAAAACCATGCCGAGTGGATCATGAATACAGCTAATATTCCAATTCCAGAATATGAAAAGTATGCGGCTTCTTTTAATCCAACTTCTTTTAATGCGGATAGTTGGGTGGCTATGGCCAAAGATGCTGGCATGAAATATATTGTTATCACTTCAAAACATCATGATGGATTTTGTTTGTGGGATAGTAAGGTATCTGATTATGACGTGATGGATAAAACGCCCTTTAAGCGCGACATCATGAAAGAATTAAGTGATGCTTGTAAAAAATATGGTGTTGTATTTTGTATGTACCATTCAATTATGGATTGGCATCATCCACTCGAAAATAAAAATGACATTAATAGGTATAATCAGGAGTATTTGCGTCCTTGTTTAGAAGAGCTTGTTACAAAATATGATCCGGGTGTTTTATGGTTTGATGGCGAGTGGGTAGATGAATGGACCAAACCAAAGGGCGACTCATTGTATCAGTGGCTTTTAACCTTAAAACCTAATTTAATTGTCAATAACCGTGTAAGTAAGGGCCGCAATGGTATGCAGGGTATGAATATCAATGATGCTGCTGGTGATTTTGGAACGCCAGAGCAGGAAATATTAACCGAAAAATCTACCGAAGATTGGGAGAGTTGTATGACGATGAATGATCATTGGGGATTTAATAAAAATGACAATAATTTTAAATCAAGCAATCAGTTGGTTTGGAATCTAGTAGACATTGCTTCTAAAGGTGGGAACTATTTACTCAATATAGGACCAACAGCTGCAGGTTTATTTCCAGATTCAAGTGTGCTTCGTTTAAAAGAAATAGGCGAGTGGATGCGCATTAATGGCGCCGCTGTGTATGGCGCAAAAACCTGGGATAGTTTTGGAGAAGGTGCAAATGTTAGATATGCTACAACAGCTGCTGGAAAATTGCTGGTGTATGTAAATGGATGGCCAAAAGCAACTGTAACGCTTAAAAAAATTAAGCCAGCACCTGGCACTAAAATCATGCTTAGTGGATTTGATACCCCACTTGAATGGCATCAAACTGAAGAAGGCTTGGTTATTTATTTCCCTTCGGCGCCGCCTAGTAATCCAGGGCGTGCTAGCGTGTATGTTTTAAACTTAGAAGGCACAGCGCAGTCGCTAGCGACTGCGCCACAAATAGGTAACGCCAATGAAGCCAAACTAAAATCTAAAGTAGTTTCGGGTGTGTCTGAACGCGTTGCTATTGCAAGCACTGAAAATAATGCTACCATTCGTTTTACCACCGATGGCTCTGAGCCTAATTTAGGTTCGGCGGTATATGCTTCTCCTATATTGGTTACACGTAGTGGTTTAATTAAAGCAGTAAGTTATGTGCCTGGTAAAATGCCAAGTGAAACTTCGGAACTTACTATTGTTAAAGGAAAGCATTCGCTTACGCTTGCGCCAAATTATGCAGCGCAGTATAGCGCCATGGGTCCTGTAAGTTTAGTGGATGGTATTGCCGGCGATGCTAAAAACTTTCATAAAAACTGGTTAGGGTTTGAGCAAAAAAATATTGAAGCCGTTATTGATTTAGGAACTGTAAAGTCTATCAATAAAGTATCTGGTTCTTTTTTAAAAAGACATAGCGAGTGGATCTTTTTGCCAAAATCATTTAGTGTGTATACATCGGTGGATGGTAAAAACTATCAATTGTTAAATACGCAAAAAGTTACAGCGCCTAAAACTTCAGAAGCTGCAGGCGTTGTAAAAATTACAGTAGCTAAAAAAGCGCGAACAAGATTTGTAAGAGTAGTAGCCAACAACACAGGTGTATGTCCTAGCTGGCACGCCGGTAATGGCGGTAAGGCTTGGCTTTTTTGTGATGAAATTACCGTTGAGTAACTATGGTACAAATATCTTAGCTTGTAATTTTTTCTGTAAATCGGCACTCAGTTTGGATAAGAAATCATAGCCTGTTGCTTTTTCAATTAAATCAACTGTGGTTATGTATTTTTTCCAGTCTGTATCAAGCGCATTTTCATTTGGAGTATCTACAGCAAGTATTCTAGTATCGGCATTGGTTCGTAATAAGTCACTATTTCCTGTTGGTAGAATAATTGCAATTTTCCATACTCTTTTTGGTACGGTTACTTTTCCATTGTTAATGGTTTCGGCGTAGCCATTGCTTCCAGTTCCACCCTTGCCATAGCTGCCC
>CANEWV010000077.1 GCA_947442905.1 Chitinophagaceae bacterium
TCTAACCAGTTGTTGCCTTTTCCTACCTCTGCTTCTACTGGAACACCGTTTGGCAAAGGTAAAGCGGTAGTCATACACTCTATTATTAATTTTTCTAATGCATCAGCTTCTTCTGGGACCGCGTCAAACACAAGTTCATCGTGTACTTGTAAAATCATTTTTGACTGCCAATTGCCAGCGCCCATTTGAGCATGTACTTTAATCATGGCCAGCTTAATCATATCTGCAGCCGTACCCTGTATAGGCGAATTGATGGCGTTTCTTTCCGCAAAACCACGAACGGTAAAATTGCTGCTATTGATGTCTTTTAACCAGCGCTTACGGCCCATCAGGGTTTCTACATAGCCTTTTTCTTTGGCTAGAGCCACTTGCTCGTCCATATAGCCCTGAATATTTGGAAACTCCTTTTTATAGTTGTCAATGATTTCTTTTGCCTCCGTTCTGGAGATACCCAAATTATCGGCAAGCCCAAAAGCTCCCTGTCCATAAATAATACCAAAGTTGACACTCTTGGCCTTATAGCGCATTTCTTTGGTTACATCTGTTACTTCTACGCCATATACTTTGGCGGCGGTAGCCGTATGGATATCAATACCGGCTTTAAAAGCCGCGCACATATTAGGGTCACCACTAATGGCGGCTACAATACGGAGTTCTATTTGAGAATAGTCGGCACTCATCAGAATACGACCCGGTTCACGCGGAATAAAGGCTTTTCTGATTTCTCTACCACGCGCTGTTCTGATTGGTATGTTTTGAAGGTTTGGATTCGTGCTACTTAATCGACCCGTTACCGCCACGGCCTGCGCATAACTGGTATGCACGCGTCCGGTTTTTGGATTGATCATGAGCGGAAGCGCATCTACATACGTAGACTTTAATTTAGTAAGCTCTCTAAATCCTAAAATGTCATCAACAATTTTATGTTGGTTAGATAATTTTACAAGCACGTCTTCGCCGGTAGCGTACTGACCCGTTTTTGTTTTTTTTGCTTTAGGGTCGAGTTTTAATTTATCAAATAAAACTTCACCAAGTTGTTTGGGTGATGCTAAATTAAAACGAACACCCGCCTGCGCATATACGTTTTCTTCAAACTGCTTTGCGTCTACTTCTAATAGTTTACTGTATTCGTTTAAAAAGTTATTGTCGATTTTAACGCCTTCAAATTCCATATCGGCAAGTACGCGCACGAGTGGATTTTCTACATTTTCAAAAACGCGCTCAACCTCTTTTTCTTTTAATAAAGGTACAAAAACTTGTTTTAATTGAAATGTAATATCGGCGTCTTCACCAGCATACTCCGTAATTTGTTCTACCGCCACATCACGCATGCTGCCCTGATTTTTTCCTTTTTTTCCAATGAGGGCTTCTATATGTACCGGCTCATATCCTAAATATTGAGCACTGAGTAAATCCATACTGCGTCTGCCTTCTGGCTCAATTACATAGTGCGCTAGCATGGTATCAAAAAGTTTATTTGCAGGAACTACGCCATACCATTTTAATACGAGTAAATCGTATTTTATATTTTGTCCAATTAATACGAGTTCTTGTTTTGCAAATACGTTTTCAAAATAAGAAAGCATTTTTTTTGCACCTGCCTCATCTGGTGGGCAAGGAATATAATAACCATGTCCTGGTTTTTCAGAAAAACTAAATCCAACAAGTTCTACGTTGTTGGCATCGGTTCCGGTGGTTTCTGTATCAAAACAAATTTCGGTGGCAGTTAGTAACTGCTCTGCAAGTGATTTTAATGCAGCTTCTGTTTCTACACAAATATATTGGTGCGGTGTATTGGTAATGTTTTTATCAGCAATCATTCCGCGCTGTTCTGCTTCTTCACCGGCGTTACCAACGGCTTCGGCGGCTTCCATAGAACCCGCACTCGCTGCGCTTGATTTTTTAGAAGGCGCTGCTACCACTTCGTTGCCAAACAAATCTGTTTGAACACCTTCTGGTGCAGGCATATAAGCGTTAAAATCATCACCTAAAATTCTTTTGCCGAGTGTTTTAAATTCAAGCTCTACAAAAATTTCTGCGAGGGCTTCTTTATTGATAGGAGAGAGTGCAAAATCTTCTTCATGAAAACTTACAGGAACATCAGTAATAATTTTAGCGAGCTTCTTGCTCATGATGGCGTCGTCTACGCCTTTTCTAATTTTTTCACCCATGGCACCTTTAATATTGTGCGCATTGGCTAGTACGTTTTCGAGTGTATCGTATTCTTTTAAAAGTTTAGCTGCTGTTTTTTCACCCACACCCATAATACCCGGAATATTATCTACGGCGTCGCCCATTAAACCAAGCATGTCTACCACCTGCTCTACGCGGGCAATATCCCACTTCTCACAAATTTTTTGAGCGTCTAAAATTTCTGCGGCATTGCCCATAAACGGGGGCTTGTACATATATACGCCTGGGTGAATCAGTAGCTGACCATAATCTTTGTCGGGCGTTACCATATATACTTCGTAGCCTTTGTCTGCGGCCTGCCAAGCAAGGGTCCCAATTACGTCATCGGCCTCATAACCATCAAGTTCCATAACTGGAATATTAAAAGCCCTAATAATGCGCTGAATTTCAGGAATAGAATCTATTAAATCTTCGGGAGCTTCTTGCCTGTTGGCTTTGTATTCCGTAAAGTCAGTATGCCTTTCGGTGGGTGCGTGTGTATCAAAACAAACGGCAATATGCGTTGGCTTTTCTTTGTTGATTAAATCAATTAATGTGTTGGTGAAACCAAATTGCGCATTGGTGTTTTTTCCTTTAGAGGTAATGCGTGGATTTCTGATCAGTCCATAATACGCTCTATAAATAAGGGCAAGCGCATCCAACAAAAAAAGTTTTTTAGCCATGGCGTAAAGTTACAAAAAACCCCGGCGTTTAGCCAGGGTTTTGATAAGGGTTTGAACTCTTTATTTAATCTCGTATTTGTGTTTGTAACGCTCATACAGCTGCTTGTGTTTGCTTGTTATAGCAACCGCACGACCTTGTATAAAAGCATCGGTAACAATGCTAGACTTCATGTCTAAAATATCGCCTTCGCTGATTACAATATTAGCGTCTTTACCTACTTCGAGGGTGCCTGTTTTATCAGCAACACCTAAAATTTTAGCAGCATTTAAAGTAATGGCTTGAAGGGCGCCTTCTTTACCTAAACCATATGCAGCAGCGGTTCCAGCGTTAAACATTAGGTTTCTTCCACGGTTTTGAGGATCGTCATCATTTAAGCAAAAAAGTACGCCGGCTTTTTGTAAAGCGCTTGCAGCTTTATAAGGTTGATCAATATCGTCATCATCGCTGGTAGGTAAACTATGTTCTTGCGTTAAGATAACAGCAATATTATTGGCTTTTAATAAATCAGCAATTTGCCAGCTTTCGCTCGCACCTACAAGTACTACATCAAAACCAAATTCTTTTACAAAATCAATAGCAACAATCATTTGTTTTACTTGATCGCAATGCACAAATAATTTTTGTGTGCGGTTAAATAAACCTTTGGTTGCTTCTAATTTTAAATTGATTTGTTTGTCAGCGCCTTTTTGATGATAGGCTTTTGCTTCTCTAAAAATAGCTTTTACGCTTTCGATTTTGTCTAATGCTTCTTTGATAGGATCTCCTGCTGGAGCGCCACCAAAACCACGTCCAAAGCCGCGTCCACCACCTCTAGATAATAAGCTAGGCATGTAAAAATGCATACCCATATCTGTTTTGTACGCTGCATCTTCAAAGTTCCATGCATCTAATTGCACCACCGATGATTGACCAGCAATAAGTTGGCCGCCAGGAATGGTGTGTGCAAGTAAAATACCATTTAATCGTAAAGTATTGATAATAACAGACTCTGCTTTATACGCTGCGATGCTACGTACACTTGGGTTAAACTCACCAATTTCATTGATATCGGTGCTACCTCTAACGCCTGAAATTTCTTGTAAGCCCAAATTAGAAGAGGGTAAAATTAAACCAGGATATACCTGTTTGCCTTTTGCATCAATGGTGTTTTCTGCTTTTGGCGCAGCTGCTGCGTCGCCAGCATACACGATTTTTCCATTGTCAAAAACAACGGTACCGTTTTCTATAACTTGTCCATTACCTACGTGCACAGTAGCACCTACAATGGCTGTTTTTTTATTTTGTTTTGCGGCTGGGTAAACATCATCTTGTGCAAATACTGCAGCAGTGAATGATACGAGCGCGCCAAGTGTAACTATTATTTTTTTCATGTCGCTACAATTTATTTGTTATCGTTTTGGTTTGCTTCTAATTCATCACCTTCTATTTCAAGCATACCTAATTTATGTGAGTGATCGTTGCAAATATGCACTTCTTTAAAGCTTGGAGCTGCTGGAATTGTTGGTCTTCCTGCTCTTTTTTCGCCGGCCATTTTAGCAATTAAACGGCTACGTTCTGCTTGCACTTGCTTACGCATTTGCGCATCTTTTTCGCGGTCAAAATAAACGATACCATCTACCATTGTTTTTTCTGCTTTCGCATAAATACTAAGTGGGTTATCGCTCCATACTACAAGGTCAGCGTCTTTTCCGGCTTTGATACTTCCTACTTTGCTATCAACGTGTAACATTTTAGCAGGGTTGATTGTCACCATTTTAAGTGCTTCTTCTTCTGATAGACCACCATATTTTACACTCTTAGCAGCTTCTTGATTTAAGCGGCGGGCCATTTCTGCATCATCAGAATTGATCGCAACATTTAAACCAACTTTTGTCATGATAGCGGCGTTGTAAGGGATGGCATCTGTAACCTCCACTTTATACGCCCACCAATCAGAAAACGTTGATGCAGCTACACCATGTGCTTTCATTTTATCAGCTACTTTATAGCCTTCTAAAATATGCGTGAATGTATTTATTTTAAAACCATACTTTTCTGCAACGCGCATAGTTGCCGTAATTTCACTTTGCACATAAGAGTGACAAGTAATAAAACGTTTTTTATTCATGATTTCTACAAGCGCGTCTAATTCTAAATCACGTCTAGTGGTTGGGTTTTTTGCAAGTGCTGCTTCGTAAGCTTTTGCTCTTGCAAAAGCATCGTTTAACACTTGTTCTACGCCCATTCTGGTGTCTGGGTAACGGTTGTTGCCTTGAGTAGAAGACGTACGTTTTACGTTTTCACCAAGTGCAAATTTGATAAATGGATCGGCTCCTTTAAATAATAAGCCTGCATCATCTGCACCCCATCTTAATTTAATTAACTGCGTTTGACCACCAATGGTATTTGCAGAACCGTGCAAAATGTGAGAGGTTGTAACACCACCACTTAATTGACGGTAAATATCAATATCGTCTGGGTTGATATTATCCTGAATACGTACTTCTGATGTTACGCTTTGTCCACCTTCGTTGGTAGAAGCAGAAGCAATATGCGAGTGCTCATCAATAATACCTGCGGTTACGTGTTTGCCGGTACCATCAATAATTTTTGCGCTTGCATCCGATAAGTTTTTGCCCACTTTAGCAATCTTACCGTTTTTAACTAGTACGTCTGTTTGTTGTAAAATGCCTTCTTTTTCTGAAGTCCAAACGGTAGCATTTTTAATTAAATAAGCTTGTGCGTTGGTTTGTAAAGAATCTACACCAAAGCCCATCATAGGAAAAGTCACTTTTCCCATTTTGCCAGGAGCGCCAGCGCCACCGCCAAATCCACCTGCACCCATACGTCCACGGCCACCTGCATTTGAAGCAGTATCAGGCTTAGATGCAGAAGCATATACAGCAGTCCAAGTAAAATTATTTCCTTCGGCGTCTTGTGCTGTACCATTAAAAGTATTACCTGCGTTAAAACCGGTAAATCTAATATTGTTACGAGAGCGTTTTTCTGGAGCAAAAGAAAACTTCACCACTTTACCATCGTAACTAAATGTTGCAGCAACGGTATCTTTTGCAATAACGGTTGCGCTATTGTTACTTTTAATTTCGAAAGCAAAAGTTTGTGGTGTTGCTGTATTTAAAGTAAGGGTATAATTACCGTTTACGCTTGTCCACGCAGATTCGTTAACAGCGTGCTTTTCTCCGAGTACCCAGTTTTGTAATAAGGTTGTTTTTTCTGCAAAAACAGGACCTGTTGTGATTATAAAGTTGGCTAATTTACCTGCTTCAATGCTACCCACTTTATCATATACACCAAACCAAGTGGCAGGTGTTTTTGTAAGTGCGTCCATCGCTGCTTTTTCTGATAAACCGTTTTCAATTGCTTTTCTTACGCTTGATAAAAATGATTTAGCATCTCTTAAATCAGAACTTGTTAAGCAAAAAGGAATGCCTGCTTTTTCAATTGCGCCTGGGTTGGTTGGCGCTAATTCCCAGTGCTTCATGTCTTGTAGTGAAACAAGTCTTGCATCTGCAGGATCTTCCACATCCATAGCCACTGGGAAATTTAAGTTTACAATTAGGGGTGCTTTTGTTGCAGCCACTTCTTTAATTCTTTGGTATTCTTTACCGGTTGCTTTAATAATATATTGTACACCAAACTCATCACCAATACGGTCTGCGCGCATTACGCCCCAAACATCACCAGCGCCTCTATCGGCAGGATCAAAAATTTGAGGAAGCGACATATTGTTATTAAATGACTGAAGCGTAATGTTTACGCCATCTCCTTGTAAGCCCGTAGCAGCAGGATTGTTCTTATACCAAGCCGCGTCTAAATAGGTTTGACGCAGTAAAGCGATAGAACCCATTAATGAACTTGGATAGGTTTGTGTTGAAGTACCTTTATTGAATGAAAGTAATGAAGCAGCTTTTTCTTTTACCACTACAAAATTATCTTTGTTGTTTGCAAGCGCTACAACAGTTCCGGTTCCTCTCACAATACCATCTTTTTGGTGTGTAAGTACGGTACCAAATCCTGTTTCTCTAAATGATTTTGCTCTCGCATCATCTACCGAAAAAAGTTTGTGCCCTTCTACATCAGACTTTAATGCTTGGTTCCAACCATACGCACCTTTTTGGTTGTTGGTTAATTGACCAGGTCCTCCAAAACTAAAACCCGCTTGCGCGCGCTGTTGTTGTGGCATACCATAATCGGTGTAGGCATCTATAAATGATGGATAAATAAACTTGTCTTTACAGTCTACCACTACAGCGTCTGCTGGAACGGCAACAACTTCACCAACTGCAATAATTTTTCCGTCTCTTATTAAGAGGGTTGCATTTTTGATGGTGGTTTGCGCATCTTTTACAATGGTTGCATTTGTAAATGCGTAACAGCCGTCGCGCTTATCGCCAACGCCGTTTACTTGAAAAGTTTCTTGAGCCTGCACAAAATTTAATAGCAGTAACCCAACA
>CANEWV010000078.1 GCA_947442905.1 Chitinophagaceae bacterium
ACAATATCAATAATATCGATGCGGCTGGTAATTTGTTGTATGGTACTCGGTGAAATCATTAAGGTCACGAAGTTAATAGAAACCAAGAAATACGCGACAAATATCCATATCGCATTAAAAATATGTTTTATATGAATTAGTTACATAACACCGTTAAACAGCTATTTACCGAATAATAACCCGAATTGATGCTATTTTATCCCGAAAGCCTGTGGATAACCCTGTTTTTCACCTAAATAGTTCTTGAAATATGCCCAAGAAATTTTAACATTGCGTTGATTATTTCGGCATTTACATGAAAATTAAACGCCCTGATAATCAATCATTGTTCATAGAAACCAAAAACTAGTATGAGAAAAATTGCTTCCTTGATGAAAGTAGTTACATTACTACTTCTCATTTTCTCGTTACCATCTATGGCTCAGAGTCAAAACGTCTCTGGTAAAGTTTTAGATGCCGACAAAAAAACACCACTACAAGGTGTAACTGTAAAAGTGTTAGGTACTACATCTACCACACAGTCAAATGAAAAAGGTGAGTTCACCATTAAAGCAAATAAGGGTCAAACCTTACTGGTGAGTTACATTGGTTATGATGGCCAGCGTGTAACTGTAAATGGTGCAACAGTATCTATTTCTATGCGTTCATCTGTATCAGAACTTGAAGAAGTTACGGTAGCGATGGATATCAAGAAAAAACCAAGAGATCTTGGTTACTCTGCGCAAACTGTAAAAGGTGATGAAGTAAAAGAAACACAACGTGAAAACTTTTTAAATGGATTGCAAGGTAGAATTGCAGGTGCAACAATCACTGCAACATCTGGTGTTCCGGGTGCATCTTCTACCATCGTATTAAGAGGTTTTAACTCTATGTCTTTGAACAACCAACCGTTATTTGTGGTAGATGGTATCATTATTGAAAATGATGCAATCAACGCGGCAGAAACCGTTCCGGGTGCTGCTGGTCAGAACAACACGTCTAACGACTTTACAAACCGTATTGCGGATTTAAACCCGAACGATATCGAAAGTGTTACCGTTCTTAAAGGGCCTGAAGCAACCGTACTATATGGTAGTTCTGCAAGTAATGGTGCGATCATCATTACTACTAAAAAAGCAAAGATTACTGCTGGTAAAAAATTAAATGTTAGCTACGATAATAGTTTCCGTTTTCAATCACTTGGAAATGTACCTTCTATTTATACAGGGTTCCAACAAGGAGCAAATGGTATAGCTAGTACGGGAACTTTTTCTGCATTTGGTCCTGTTATGACTGCAGATATTCCTATCTATGATAACGTTGGAAATTTCTTCAACAATTCTGCAGGTACTACACACAACTTAAGTGCTGATTTTGGAACTGCTAAATCTAGCTACCGTGCAAGTGGGTCTTTTTATGATCAAACTGGGGTAGTGCCAAACACAAGATTAACTAGAACCAACTTAAGACTTACCAATACCACTAAGATTACCAAAAATTTAGAAGTAACGCCGTCTATTGCATACAGTAATAGTATCAATGATAAAGCCATGAAAGGTGCGGGTGGTTATTTACTAAATTTATTTATGTGGCCTGTTACAGATAACGCTGTAAATTATTTATTACCGAATGGTAATAAGCGTTATTTGATTGCTAATAACAACGCTGCTGATGATGCATTTTTAGGAACTGTTGCTGAAACGGACAATCCGTTTTTTGCTGTTCACAGAAATGAATCACAAGATAAAACAGACAACTACACGGCTAACTTATCTATCAACTACAATCCTTTAAAGTGGTTGTCAATTGCGGGTCGTTTTGGTTACAACTATTATGAAACCTCTGGTTTCCAATACCGTGATCCAGAATCTGCTTCGCAATCTTCAATGGCCAATAAAGGTCAATTAGATAACTACTGGGTTAAAGCTGGTAACTACAACCATACAATCACCGCTACTGCTAAAAAAACTTTTGGCAAATTTAATGCGCGTGTAACAGTTGGTACAAGATGGGCTGAAACCAAGCAAGAAAGATTTGGTATTTCTGGTACACAAGATAGTATCAGAAGTTTTGATAGCTCTGCAACAGGTTTTGCTACAAGAACTCGTTTAAGTAGAACTACTTTATACGGTAACAACCAGTGGAACGAAATTAGAACCATGCAAATTGCTGGTTTTACAGAAGCTACTATTAGTTATAACAACCTTGTTTTCTTAACAGGTTCAATGGCGTTTGAATCTTCTTCAGTATTACCAAAAGCAAATAGAAATTACTCTTACCCTGGTGGAAACATCAGTATTATCATGAGTGATATCTTCCCTAATTTAAAAGGGGGTGTACTTAGCTATTGGAAAATTAGAAGTTCACTAGCACAAACAGCAAGGCTTCCAAACGCCTATGCCAACCAGTCTAATTTTGTGCCAACGGTAACAAGTGCATTAACGCCTCCAACAAGCCCTAGTGGACTTATTAACGTACCATTACAATATTCGTTTTATAATGCTAACCCATACTTACGTCCAGAGCGTCAGCAAACTTACGAGGTAGGTACTGAGTTCAGAATGTTTGGTGATGTGTTAACCGTTGATGCGGCTTATTATAATACGTTAGCACTTGATCAAATTGCACAAGGATTTAGAGCATCTTATGGTACAGGATTTGTACTAAATACAGCCAACAACTCTAGTGTTCGTAACCAAGGTGTGGAACTTTCAATTGGTGTTAAACTAATTCGTAAGAAAGACTTTGATTGGAATATCCAATTCAACGTAAACCACATGTGGAACAAAGTACTTGCAATCCCAATGCCTATTGATATTGCTGGGGCCGATTACTACGATGCATCTACTTGGTTATATTCGAATGCAAGAGGTGGTTTAAGACCTGGTTACTCTACAGGTACCATCACAAGCTTTGGTTACAGAAGACAAGATTTGTCTGCTCCTGGCGCTAATGGTTTATCAAAAAATGATGGTGAAGTGTTAATTTCTCCAACAACTGGTTTACCTATCAATGATGGTGTTTTCAGAGTAAGAGGTGATCGTACTGTTGGTTTAACAGTAGGTACGATTAACCGTATACGTTACAAAAACTTAAGCTTATCATTCTTATGGGATTTAAGACTTGGTGGAGATATCTTTAACGCAACTGGTATGTACTTAACAACACTTGGTAAATCAGCAAAAACTGCAGATCGTATGACACCAAGAGTTGTGTCTGGTATTTTACAAGATGGTCTAGAAAATACAGCTACACCAACGCGTAACACTATTTTAGTGACGCCGTATTTTAACAATACCTATTACAACTCAACCAATATGCCGGAAGAAGATTACATGGAGCGTAATATCAAAGCATTCCGCTTACGTGATATCTCTTTAAGTTATACCATTCCTTCTAAAGCACTTGTAAACAATGCTGGAAAAAACATGGAATATCCTGGCTTACTTGATTATGTAAATTTCAAATCACTTAGTTTGTTTGTAACCATGAATGATCTATTCTTATTTACAAACTATTCTGGTGCTGATCCTGCTGCGAACGGTGGTAACGCTTCACTTAGAGGTGTTGGTGCAGTTGGTTTCGATTATGGAAACATTGCTGCTCCACTTAGCTTCAATGCTGGAATTAGAGTAGGATTTTAACTTGTAAAAAAAATAATTATGAAAAATAAAAAGCACATACATTATTTTATTGCAGTAACACTGGCATTAGTTGGTATAGCTAATTTACAGTCATGCAGTAAAAAATTAGACGATGCTTACTTAAACCCTAACAACCCTGTTGAAGGGGCTATAGAAGCCATATTACCTAACGTTATTAATCAAATGACATCTACAGCTGCACCCCCAACGGGTGGTGGTGGTGGATCTTATGGTCCAGTAACAGACGCGGTAAACTTAGCAAAATACATTCAGTGGTGGCATACCAACACTTCTGGTAATTTGTATGATCAATTAGGTGGTGTTTTTGCAACCACTTCGGATGTAACAGGTAACGTTTGGGCGATGCATTATTATGGAATTGGGCCAAATGCTAAATACATCATTTCTAGAGGTACTGAGCAAAAGAAATGGGATTATGTAGGTGTTGCTACAGGTATTTTTGCATGGAGCTGGTTGGTTACCACAGAGCAGTATGGTGAGGTTATCATGCGTCAAGCATTTGATACCGAGCGCCAACAATTTGATTATGATAGCCAAGCAGATGTGTATGATTCTGTAAGAGTGATGTGTGATAATGCCATTGCATTGTTAAATAGAACTGATGGTGCAGTAAGCGCTACCAACCTTAAATATGGCGACAACTATTTTTATGGTGGTGACGTAAACAAATGGAAAAAGTTTGTGTATGCAGTAAAGGCTAAAACTTTTGCGCACTTAAGCAACAAAGCTATTTACAAGAGCAAAAACTATGCAGATTCTGTTATCAAGTATTCTGACATGGCTGTTGTAACCAATGCGGATAACGCTGTTCAAAAATGGGTAGGTGGTAATTTTAGTGGTACCAATAACTTCTTTGGTCCATACCGTAACAATATTGGAACCCTTCGTCAATCTGCATACATTGCAAATTTATTGACAGGTACCGATACCGAATCTCCATTTACTGGGGTTTTTGATCCACGTACGCCGTATTTGATTAATGAAAACACCAATGGTACTTTTAAAGGTGTTCAAGCTAATTTAGGTTCAACAGGACTTGGTACCAATGATCAGCCAAGAAATTACTGGAGAGCTCCTTATTCTTCTATTGCAGTAACTGCCGATTCTGGTCGTTATATTTTTAACAACCTAGCGCCATTCCCGCTTTTAACAGCTTCTGAAGTGTTATTTACAAAAGCGGAAGCTGCTTTACGTAAAGGCGATAAAGCGTTAGCATTGTCTACGTATAAAAGAGCAATTGAATTGAATTTTGAAATGCTAACCACGCAGTATCAATCTCGTATTCCTTGGGCAAGTTTAATTACAACAGCTTCTCAAGCCGCGTATTTAACCAATCCAAAAGTAATGCCTGCCGATGCTAATGGTTTAACACTTTCTCACATTATGCTTCAAAAGTACATTGCGCTTTATGGATATGGCTTTAGCGAAACTTGGACAGACATGCGTAGGTTTAAGTATTTGGATCTAGATCCTGCTACTGGTAAAAAAGTATATGCTGGATTTACCTTGCCTTCAACCATTCATATTTACAATGCTGGTAAACTTCCTTACAGATGTCGTCCACGTTACAACTCAGAATATTTATACAATATTCCTGCATTGCAAAAAATTGGTGCATTGGCATCTGATTACCACACCAAAGAACAGTGGTTCATGCAACCATAATCTTAACGCAAAAAAAGTAAGAGATGAAAAAAATAATTAATTATACAATGGCTTTGGTTGCCTTATTTGTATTTGCTTCTTGCAAAAAAAATACAGGTGTTACCAATCAGCCTTATGATACTTATGGCACGCCTGCTGATAAGGGTCAATTAAAAGTAAACCTAGCGTTTGCTTATGCAGTTGATTACGCAAACTTGCGTATCAAATTAAATGGCGCTTACGTTAGTAATTTATTGCAATCACGTACACCTTTTCCGGGTGGTGGTTACAATACCCGTGGTAGTAACTTTGCACTTTACATGAGTGTGCCTTTAGGAAGCAATGCAGTCTCTGTTGTGATGCCTAAAGTAAATACCAATACAGACTCTGTGGTATTGTTTAGCACCAACGTAAACATTACAGACAATACGCCGCAAACACTTCATTTAACAGATACCGCTGCTAATATGAAGTCGGTACTTGTTAAAAACAATATCGTTGGTATTGCAGATGGTATGTGCAGATTCAATTTTGTACACTTAATGCCAAATGTTCCTGCCGTAGATTTATACCTGAATGGTATTTTAATGAAGGCGAATATTCCTTATTTAGGAAATTCAGGCGCTATGGATATTCCGGTTGGTATTAATGCACCTGGCTTTGTTTCAGGTACAACTACTACATGGGCTATTCGTGCAGCAGGAGCAACTTCTACATCTGCAGCACTAGTAAGTTATGCTAGTGCCAACGGACTACAAAGTGGTGTTGCCCTTACTGGCTTTAGCATGGGCTACTCAGCTGCTACAGGAGCAAGACTACCTTATTTGTCTTTAACGCTTGATAGAAACAAATAGTCAGTTATCATACTTTTAAATAGGGCGAAAAATTATATTTTTCGCCCTATTTTTTTAACAAAGTTTGCGTCAATAGTTTTGTAAATTTGTAACCATGAATGCTAAATATTTGTTGATTGTTGGGCTCTTGTTTTTTGCGCCATTTGTAGTGTCTTCGCAGGCGCTAGATTCTATGCTGGCCATTTACAAAGAAAATTATCAGCAAGAAAAAGTACATATTCATTTTGACAAAGGCCTGTATGCAAAAGGCGAAACCATTTGGGGTAAAGCGTATATTTTAGCAGGTGAGGGCTTATCCGATTATAGTAGAAATTTTTACGCAGATTGGTACGATGATGCAGGACAACTTATTAAGCATACTGTACACCCTATTTTTGAATCCTCTGCAAAACTTCAATTTGAAATTCCGCAAAATTATAAAGGCACCCGCATTCGTGTAAAAGCATACACTAGATGGATGCTTAATTTTGATGCTGCCTTTATTTTTACCAAAGACATTACCGTACAAGGTTCCGATTCGTTAGCGGGCACAAAAAAAGTAGATCCCATATATAAGTTGCAGTTTTTTCCAGAAGGCGGACAACTAATTGCAGGCCTACAAACGCAGGTAGGTTTTTTATCGGTAAATCAAAACGGTGATCCTGCACCCATAAAAGGAGCCATTTTTAATAGTAAAATGGTGCTTATGGATTCTATCCAATCGGTGCATGATGGGATGGGTGTATTTAGTTTTATGCCAGAAAAAGACGAAACGTATAACTGCATATGGGTAGATGCAGCTGGCACGGTGCATACTACAGCAGTTCCTGCTGCAAAGCAGGATGGAATTGTTATGCAGGCGTTGTTACAAGACGATAAGGCTAAAATTGTTATTCAGCGCCCGGCTATAACCGCGCAAAACTTTTTACAACTGCATGTAGTTGCGTCCATGAATCAGCGCATGGTATATACCTCAACCATTCAGTTGCAAACAAAAAAATCAGCAGCACTAGCTATGCGAACCGATAGTTTGCCTACTGGTGTTTTACAAATTACCGTTTTTGATGCAGCTTGGGTGCCAGTAGCAGAGCGGGTATTATTCATCAATAATAACCTGCATACATTTTATCCTTCGGTAAAAATGTTTACGCCACGTTTAAGTAAG
>CANEWV010000079.1 GCA_947442905.1 Chitinophagaceae bacterium
CTTCTTGGATAATTGGCATACCAGGCTTTGTTAAGCGAAATAAATGATGCGCCGTAACTACCTCCAAATATAGAAGCCACCAACCTAACTCTTTTTGCTTTTGTTACCGAATCGATAGCCGTTTGTTCCTGTGCAGTAACCACATCAAACAACATGAAACAAACCAGTATTAACAATAAATAACGCATACTATATTTTAAAAGCCTAAATTTAGTGCGAAATTAATTACCCGCATGAAAATAGAGCTTTGGTCTGTAGGCAAACCGCACGAATCGTATGCTAAAATGGGCATCGAAGACTTTTCAAAGCGCATCACTAATTATTTTCCGGCGAGCTGGCAAATCATTAGCCCTCCCAAAAATGCGGGTAGCTTATCAGAAGCTGCTCTAAAAAAAGCAGAAGCGGCCATTATTATACAGGGCCTTGACCCTTCCGATTATTTGGTATTACTAGACGAAAGAGGCCAAACTTTTACGTCACCCAAGCTGGCTAGTTTTTTGCAACAAAGAGCCAACGAGAGCACCCGTAAAATTGTTTTTTTAATTGGCGGTGCTTTTGGTGTAGATGAAACCATTTTTACAAGAGCTAATTTTTGTTGGAGCTTATCTCCACTCGTATTTCCGCACATGCTAGTAAGGCTTATTTTAGCAGAGCAGGTTTACCGTGCTTGCACCATTTTAAGAAACGAAAAATACCACCATAACTAATTTATGTATACCATAACCCTCACCCTTTTAGCTATTACTGTTGCGCTATCTTTATTTGGTTTTGCCAATAAAAAAGTAATCAACGATTTTATATTTTATCCCCCAGCAATTAAAAACGACAATGAGTGGTGGCGCTTTATTACCAATGGTTTTATCCACGCCGACCTTGGACATTTGGCATTTAACATGTTTTCGTTTTACATGTTTGGCGATTTTGTAGAAAAATATTTTATTGTTTTATTCAATGAAAAAGGGAAAGCACTGTATTTAGCCATGTACCTAACGGCGCTTGTTGTATGCCTCATTCCCACCTATATCATGCAGCGTAATAATAAGCATTACAGAAGCCTTGGCGCCTCCGGCGCCGTATCGGCCGTTGTATTTGCGGGCGTGTTTTTAGACCCTACTATTAAAATTGGACTCTTTATCATCCCACCCATCATACCAGGTTTTATTTTTGGCCCACTTTATTTACTCCTAACCATTTATATGTCTAAAAGAGGTGGCGACAATATCAACCACTCGGCTCACTTTTGGGGCTCTGTTTGGGGTGTAGGATTTTTAATTATTGCGTGTAAAATTTTCCCTGGCTTTGATCCCATTCAAAATTTTGTAAGCCAGGTGTCAGCTTATTTGCATTTATAATGCAGCAGTTGAAAAGGAAAGTTTAACTGCTTTAGTAGATGCAGGCGTTAATTTAAAGCGGTTGTCTATGCGGTAGCCAATTACCCATACAATGCGGTTGTCTGACACCAGCACCCACACTTTTTCTTTGGCTATTTTAGAAAGCTTGAGATCAATAAAAAATTTACTGAGCTTCTTTTTCTTTTGCATGCCCAGTGGGTAAAAATAATCGCCGGTAGCAGCGGGGCGCAAAATAAGCGGAAATTGTAATGCTGTAGCATCCACCAAACAGGTATTATTATCTGAAGCTTCTGGAACCTGAGCCGCCGTATTTTGCAACGCGAGTGTTCCGCCCGGAAAATTAACGGAAGCATCGTTTTGATCCACCACAACTACACTCGTATTTGTAGCAGTAGCTAGCGGCGCCAAAATCATCCAGTTTCTATTTTTAATTAGGCGGTGCGTTGGAGAAATTAAAACCGCGCCATTATGAGCACTTAAAAGTTTTATTGCTTCTGGCATTTGAGCAGCTGTAAATCCATATGGGTACAACATTTCAAAAGTAATGGTATCCAGTGGCTTTGCTTTTTGCCACATGAGTACGGGTATATGAATTTCATTGCCATTGATAAATTGCAGTTTACTTACAATCTTTTGCATGGCCGATTTATACACTTCCGATACTTCTCTTAAATGCTTAATGGTATGTAAAATATTTTGTTCAGCCTGCGGATATACTTCCTGCACAGCAGGTAAGATTTGATGCCTAAAAAAGTTACGGGTATATTTATCACTAGCATTAGAACTGTCTTCTACAAATGCAATACCCACTTCTTTGGCGTAGTCAATAATTTCTTGTTTGTGAAAAAAAAGTAGTGGGCGTAATAAGCGCTCATTTACTTTATAGGGCTCTATGCCCGTTAAACCGGCGATACCCGTACCTCTGCAAAAATGCATGAATACCGTTTCAATATTATCATTGGCGTGATGTGCTGTAATTACAACAGTATTAAAAGTAGCAAACCATGCATAACGCAAATCTCTGGCTGCTTCCTGAATAGATATTTTATGCGCAGTAGCATACACCTCTGTATCAAAATGCTTACAAGAAAAAGGAACATCTAAAGTAACGGCTAGGTTTTTTACAAAGGCTTCATCCCTATCACTTTCTGCTCCTCTTAGTTTAAAATTGCAATGGGCTATTTCAAAATTGATGCCAGCACCTTTTAACAAGTGCGCAAGCACAACACTATCAGCGCCACCGCTAACAGCAAGCACAAAATGGCCATCCTTACTAAATTGAGGAAAGGTTTGAGCCCAGTGTTTATTAAACCTAGCTTGCAAGTGCATATGCTATGCTCCTTTTTTTACTTCTTTAGCCCAAGTATCTTTTAATCCAACGGTTCTATTAAATACCAGTTTTGTTGGGGTGCTATCTTTATCGGCACAAAAATATCCTTTGCGCAAAAATTGAAAACCAACGCCCATGCTATCATTTAATAATGCAGGCTCTGCGTATGCATGCGGCACTACTGTTAAAGAATCTGTATTGATATAATCTTTAAAATCACCTTCGGCAGCAGCAACATCTTCTACATTAAATAAACGGTCGTATAAACGAACCTCTGCAGGTATAGCATGCGCAGCACTTACCCAATGAAGTGTTCCTTTAACATGAATACCAGAAGTATCTGAACCACTCTTACTTTCAGGGATATACGAGCAGTGAAGTTCTGTTACATTGCCGTTGGCATCTTTTACAAAATCGTCGCACTTAATAATGTACGCACTTTTTAAACGTACCATTTGACCAGGTGCTAGTCTAAAGTATTTTTTTGAAGGCTCTTCCATAAAGTCGTCACGCTCCACAAAAATTTCTTTGCTAAACGGCACTTCTCGTGTACCTCCATTTGGATCTTCTGGATTATTTTCTGAATGAAGTATTTCACCCTCACCTGTGTAGTTAGTGATGATCACTTTTAAGGGATCAAAAACCACCATGCGGCGCACGGCTGTTTTATTTAAATCTTCACGCACACAAAATTCAAGTAAACTAATATCAATGAGGTTGTCACGTTTTGCAATACCAATACGGTCGCAAAATTCTCTGATAGCCGCTGCAGGGTAACCTCTACGGCGCATACCAGAAATGGTAGACATGCGTGGATCATCCCAACCTGTTACGTGGTTTTCTTGTACCAGTTGCAATAATTTACGCTTACTCATAACCGTATAGGTCATATTTAAACGCGCAAACTCGTATTGCTTAGATGGAAATATCGATAGCTTTTCTATAAACCAGTTGTACAGTTCTCTGTGTGGAATAAACTCTAGCGTACAAACCGAGTGTGTAATATTTTCGATGGCATCGCTTTGACCATGTGCAAAATCGTACATCGGATAAATACACCATTTGTTGCCAGTTCTGTGGTGATGCGCGTGTTTAATTCTATAAATAATAGGATCACGCATTAGCATGTTACTGCTTGCTAAATCAATTTTAGCGCGTAATACTTTTTCACCATCAGCGTATTTACCAAGGCGCATGTCTTCAAAAAGTTGCAAATTTTCAGCGGCCGTTCTGCTCCTATAAACATTTGGAGTACCCGCCTCTGTGTGCGTTCCTTTTTGAGTCGCAATTTCTTCGCTGGTACTATCATCTACATAGGCAAGTCCCATTTCAATTAAGCGAACCGCAAAGCCATGTATTTGATCAAAATAATTGGAGGCGTATAATTCTTCGGCCCAACTAAAACCAAGCCATTTTACATCATTTTTAATGCTCTCTACATATTCCGTTTCTTCGGTAACCGGGTTGGTATCATCAAAACGTAAATTGGTTTTACCTCCATATTTTTGAGCCAAACCAAAATTCAAACAAATACTTTTAGCGTGGCCAATATGTAAATATCCATTGGGCTCTGGCGGAAAACGCGTAACTATCGACTGGTATTTACCAGCCGCTAAATCTGCTTCTACAATTTCTTCTATAAAATTCAAACTCTTTTCTTCAGACATGTATCAGTTTTTACCCTGCAAAGTTACGCTAAAATCTACGCTATAAGGCGTATGAAGCTATAATTTGAGTAGCCGTTACCATATCTGGGTGCATGAGCCTGTCTACAGCCACAAAAGACACTTTTTCACGGAGTGTTGCCACAAGTTTTTCGACTGGTTCGGAGCTTTTAGCGGGCCTTCTAAATTCAAGTGCTTGTGCCGCGCTTAACAGTTCGATGGCAAGTACTTTTTCTACATTATCAATCACACGAAGACATTTGGTAGCTGCGTTGGCACCCATACTTACATGGTCTTCTTGGTTATTAGATGACGAAATACTATCTACAGATGCTGGCGTACAAAGTTGTTTGTTTTCACTAACAATGCCTGCTGCAGTATACTGCGGAATCATAAATCCAGAATGAAGTCCTGGATCTTTCACTAAAAATAATGGAAGGCCTCGCTGACCACTTAATAACTGATAGGTTCTACGCTCCGAAATATTAGCCAGCTCACTCATCGCAATCGCTAAATAATCCAGTGAAATAGCAAGTGGTTGACCATGAAAATTGCCACCACTCACAATTAAATCTTCGTCAGGAAAAATATTGGGGTTGTCCGTTACCGAATTTATTTCACGCATAAAAATATCAAGCACATGATTAAACGCACCAATGGTGGCACCATACACCTGAGGTATACATCTAAACGAATATGGATCTTGTATTTGTTTATTGGGGTCATTAGCGATGCTACTACCTGCTAAATAATCACGCATTTTTTTTGCAGTAAGCACCTGACCTTCATGTGCCCGAATGCTATGTATTTGAGGGCTTAAGGGCTCTGTAGTACAATTAAAAGCATCAAAAGAAAGTGCAGCAACCAAATGCGCCATTTCAATTAAATGCTCAGCTTTTTGTAAACAATACATACCATAAGCACTCATAAATTGAGTCCCATTAATTAGCGCCAACCCTTCTTTACTTTGCAATTTTATAGGGCTCCAATTGTAGTGCTCCATAATACTTGCTGTACTATGTTTTACACCATCAATGGTTACTTCACCAAGTCCTAAAAGTGGTAAACTCAAATGGCTTAATGGCGATAAATCACCAGAAGCGCCCAGTGAGCCTTGTGTAAATATCACAGGAAGCACCCTGTTGTTATACATTTCCAACAAACGTTTAACTGTTTCAATTTGCACGCCACTATATCCATAACTCAACGACTTAATTTTAAGCATGAGCATGAGTTTCACAATCGGCTCCGGCACCTGCTCCCCTAATCCGCAGGCATGTGAAACAATTAAATTGTATTGGAGTTGTTCTATTTGAGAATCGTCGATGGTAATGTTTTGTAAAAAACCAAAACCCGTGTTAATGCCGTAATAATTTTTATCTTTTTGGGCCATTTTTTGATCCAAAAATTCACGGCATTTGATTATTTGATCATGTGCATCAAAAGTGATGGACACATCCTGATCATGCGTTAATAAATTTTTTACCTGGCTAAAATGGAGCCATTTTTGGTCTAATGGCAAATAATTGTAACTCACAAGCATTCGTTTGATGCAAAGTAAAGACTTTTAAAAAAACGGGCACAACTAATTGGGCTCCTTAGGAATACCATGAATTCTTTTGAAATTATGGCCATTTTTTCTTTATTTTGCGCCACTCTATTAAGGACCGGTAGCTCAGCTGGATAGAGCAACTGCCTTCTAAGCAGTAGGTCATTGGTTCGAATCCAATCCGGTTCACAAAGCCCCAAACACCTATTTTTGGGGCTTTTTCATGCCATTTCCTCCCAAATTGCCATTTATTTTCCCGACATTTACAAGGAATGTTAACCGCCCGTACCTACTTATTATTGAGTTGTTTATCTCTATTTCTGGGGGTATTTCAGGTATTGGGCCAGGGCTGCCCACCCAATATTGGCTTCGAAACTGGTAATTTAGGTAGTTGGGATGCTTATGACGGTTCTATTGCGCGCTCTAATGGGGCCTTAAATATGATACTTGGAAGCCCACAAGACGGCAAACATACCATCATCACCAACTTTCCGGGTACTACCGCCAAAGACTATTATGGTGGCTTTCCTACTAGCTGCCCAAATGGTAGCGGTTATTCGTTAAAACTTGGAAACGACCAAACCCAAGCAGAGGCACAAGGGGTTTCCTACACTTTTACAGTCCCTTCTACTGAGGGTGATTATAGCATCATTTATAATTACGCAGTTGTATTTGAAAACCCAGCTGGTCATCAAGATTGGGAGCAACCAAAATTTATGGTCAAGGTTTTTAATGTTACCGATAACAAATATGAAACCTGTGGTGCTTTTGAATTTATTTCGGCACCCAACTTACCAGGCTTTAAAGAATCAACCGTTAAAAGAACGGTCTTCTACAAAGAATGGGCCCCTATTACTTTAAAACTTCCTGGATATCAGGGTAAAACCTTAAGGCTCGAATTTACTACCAACGATTGTTCGAGAGGTGGTCATTTTGGTTATGCCTATTTAGATGTGAATGACAATTGCACCACACCGGTAACAGGGAATGTTTTTTGTACCAATATTACAGGCCTCAACCTAACAGCGCCTTATGGCTTTGCTGATTACAAATGGTACACCGATGATTTTTCTAAATTATTAGGCACTGATGTTGTGCTAACCATTACTCCTGCACCACCACCAAAAACCAGGCTCGCACTTGTTATTACACCATACCCCAATCAAGGTTGTTTAGATACGTTGTATACCACTATAGTAAAATCACTAGATCCTTATGTTTTTAAATTAGCAGACAGTGTTGTTGCTTGCCAAAGTAAAGGTGCTGATGTAACGGATAGTTTGGTTACAGCAGGCAGTAGCCCCGGATTAAAACTTAGTTATTTTAATAGCCCTACTAGTGGTGATTTTGTTA
>CANEWV010000080.1 GCA_947442905.1 Chitinophagaceae bacterium
AAGCAGCTGTTGCATTGCTAAAAGATACAGGGCAAGAACATATCTTAACAGAGGTACACGAAAAAATAAAAGCATTGGATGTGGCTGGTGAACTACATACAGAAAACCTTGTTCGTAATATTTACAAGCCTTTTACGACACTTCAAATTTCAGACAAAATTGCGGAGTTGATTACCCCTCCTGAAGTTTCTACACCTGTAGAAGTTATTTATCAGACCATCGAAGATTTACACACTTGTTGCCCTACAAATACGGGTGATTGGTATTTTACAGGCAACTATCCAACACCTGGTGGTAACAAAGTGGTAAATA
Source organism: Chitinophagaceae bacterium (assembly GCA_947442905.1). The sequence goes on from CANEWV010000080.1 coordinate 313, forward strand.
AAGCTTTCTTAAATTATATCGAAGGAAAAAACGAACGTGGGTATTAGTAAGGCCTTACATCCTATAACACACCGCATTGATATTCATGCCGGCTCCTACAGAAGCAAATAAAACAATGTCTCCTTTTTGAAGGCTATGATTTTCTAATTCACCGTGTTTTACCAAATCATATAAAGTAGGGATTGTAGCTACAGAGCTATTACCTAGTTTATGAATACTCATTGGCATAATATGCGCTGGTATTTCTTTGATGTCGTATAATTTAAATAGCACTTTAATAAATCCTTCATCCATTTTTTCGTTGGCTTGGTGGAGGAAAAACTGTTTCACCTCACTTACGTGTACGCCTGCTTTATCTAGGCATTCTTTCATTGCGATGGGCACATTTTTTATGGCATACTCGTATACTTTTCTGCCCTTCATTTTAATATAACGTACACTTGGATCACTATCTGGTTTATTAGATTTACCCATATACAAATAATAGGCTTCATCGTTGCAATGGCTTTGAACACTTGCTGCTAAAATACCAGCGTTAGTATCCTCTTTGCCTTCTAAAATAGTAGCACCTGCGCCATCACTAAAAATCATACTATCTCTATCATAATCATCAACCACACGGCTTAATGTTTCGGCACCAATCACCAAACACTTTTTTGCCATCCCCGATTTTATAAATGCATCCGCTTGAATCACACCTTGTATCCATCCTGGGCAACCAAATAAAATGTCGTAAGCTACGCAGTTAGGATTTTTAATACCCAAATCGTGTTTTACCCTAGATGCAAGTGCAGGTAAAACGTCTGTTTGAATGGTTTTGTCTAATACGTTTCCAAAATTATGCGCAACAATAATTTGATCTAGTGTTTCAGGATCTAACCCTGCGTCTTCAATTGCTTTTTTTGCAGCAATAGTAGCCATGTCAGATGCATTGATATCTGAACTTGTGTAACGTCTTTCCTCTATTCCTGTAATGTCTTTAAATTTTTCAACAATTTCTGACGAAGGCGTTTCTATGGCTTCTCCATTTTCTGTAAAAAAAGAATGATTGGTAAAATCAGTATTTTTTTTAATGCTTGGAGGTATATAAGAGCCTGAACCTGTGATAACTGTTTTTAAATTTGACATGTATGAATATTGGGGTTATAAATATTTATCGCCTTTATTTCGTTTTACTTCAGCCACGTATTCTTTGATAGATTGTTCTTTGTCTTTTTTACAAATGAGTAAAGCATCTTCCGAATCAACTACAATAAAATCATCGAGCCCTTGTAATACTATGAGTTTATTTGCGGGTCCTGCCACCATACATTTTGTGGCATCAATAACAATCACATTATCAGAAGCTACTGCGTTACCTAAATAATCTTTTTCTAAATTATCGTAGGCGCTATTCCAAGTTCCTAAATCACTCCATCCAAACGATGATGGTATTACATATACATTGTCTGCTTTTTCCATGATGGCCACATCAATAGAAATATTTACGCAGAGCGGATATATTGTATCAATGGCTTCTTTTTCTTGCGGGGTATTAAACTTGTCTTTTGCGGCATCAAATAGTTCAAACATTTCTGGTTGAAACAGTTCAAATGCCTTTACAATTTGTGCCACTTTCCAAACAAAAATACCTGCATTCCATAAAAAGTCGCCACTACGGATAAATGTTTTAGCTAAATCTAGATCTGGTTTTTCGGTAAATGTTTTTACTTTAAAAATCCCATCGCCAGCTTCTATGCTATCATGTTGTATATATCCATATCCGGTATTTGGATGCGTAGGCTTAATGCCTAGCGTAACAAGTGATTTGATATGATTAACAAACTCAAGTGCTTTGTTGGTGGTTTCTCTAAATTGTTCTGCATCTAAAATCATATGATCGGAAGGTGCAACAATTAAAGAAGCCTCTGGGTCTTTTTGTAGCAGCTTACAAGAAATATAGGCAATACAAGCAGCCGTATTTTTTCTGCTCGGTTCCGCTAAAATATTTTGTGCGGGAAGTTCAGGTAATTGTTCTTGAACAATGGACACATATTCGTCAGAAGTAACAATGTAAATATTTTCTAAGGGTATAAAAGCCTTATACCTTTCAAAAGTCCATTGTATCAGTGATTTTCCGGTGTGTAAAATATCCAAAAATTGTTTAGGGTATGCAGTTCTACTCATAGGCCAAAACCTACTGCCAATCCCACCGGCCATAATGGCTACGTAATGGTGTTTATTCATAACTAAATGAGTCCCTCTTTTATAAGTTCGTGGATATGCAATATGCCATAATAGCTACCTTCTTTGGTAACAATCAAATGACTTATTTCATGTTGCTTCATCTGATCAATTGCTTCTGCAGCAAGCGTTTGATGATCTATTAAATGTGGGGTATGTGACATAATTTCTGCTGCGGTAATATTTTCTATGTTTACCGTTTTTTCAAGCATGCGTCTTAAATCACCATCTGTGATAACACCTGCAATTTCATTATTATTGATAACTACTGCAACACCCAATCTATTTTTAGTGATTTCTATAATCGCATTTTTTAATGGTGTATGGGGCGCAACCGTAGGTTTTAAATCTTTATTTGTGAGGTCGGCTACTTTTAAAAACAAACGCTTTCCTAAATTACCACCTGGATGGTATTTTCCAAAATCGGCACTGGTAAAACCTTTCAATTGCATCAGGCATACTGCAATCACATCGCCCATAACAAGTTGAGCCGTTGTACTACTAGTTGGTGCTAAATTATTAGGACATGCTTCACTACTCACGGTTGTATTTAAAATATAATCCGCCGCTGCCGCTAAATAACTTGAAGTATTGCCTACAATGCCAATTAGTTTATTGCCAAAGTTTTTAATGTAAGGAACAAGGGCTTTAATTTCTGGGCTCTCTCCACTCTTACTAATTATTAAAACGATATCGTCTTTTTGCACCGTACCTAAATCACCATGAATGGCATCGGCGGCATGCATAAATAAAGAGGGCGTTCCGGTAGAATTAAGTGTTGCCACAATTTTTTGTGCAATCAGTGCACTTTTTCCGATCCCACTAAAAACCAATCGGCCTTTACAATTGTTTAGGAGTTCAATCGCTTCTACAAAAGATGCATCCAAAAATGAGGCGAGGTCTGCAATTGACTTTGCCTCTAATTGAACGGTTTGTAAAGCGGTTTCTACTATTGCGTTTTTCATGCTTTGCAAAGGTAAACTTTAACATGAAAGCACGCGTTATCAGGTCATTCTTTGTTAACTTCGCAATCCTTTCAAAAAAAGGATTAACTTAAACAAATCACAAACCCCCGTTTTAGTTGATTATGAAGGAAATACAGATGTGAAATGGCAAAAACAAGTAGTAAACCCACCAAAATAACCCCAAAATCAGCCCCTAAAAAGGCGCCGGCAAAAATAAAAGGCCCCCGACAAGCCAGCACCCTTGTAGACCCAAGTAATTTTGATATTTACGCAGGCCTCGAAAAATATTTTGGTTTTAGAGAGTTTAAAGGCACCCAAGAGCAGGCAATTACCAGTTTATTAAGCGGTAAAGACACTTTTGTTATCATGCCAACTGGCGGTGGTAAAAGTTTATGCTACCAATTACCAGCACTACTCCAAGAGGGATGCGCCATTGTGGTGTCTCCACTAATTGCACTCATGAAAAACCAGGTAGATCTGGTACGCGGATATAGTGAAAATGATGAGGTAGCACACTTTTTAAATTCTTCTTTAAATAAGGGTCAAATAAAAATAGTAAAAGATGATTTGCTAAATGGCAAAACCAAGCTATTGTATGTGGCACCCGAAACATTAACCAAGCAAGAAAACCTTGATTTTTTTAGCGACCTCAAAATTTCTTTTTTTGCCGTAGATGAAGCGCATTGTATTTCGGAATGGGGACATGATTTTAGACCCGAGTACAGACGCTTAAGAGAAATGATGGACATCATCAATCCAGCGGTGCCTGTTGTTGCTTTAACAGCAACGGCTACGCCTAAAGTGCAAAGTGATATTGTTAAAAACTTAGGTTTACGCGACGCTACTATTCTTCTTTCTTCATTTAATAGGTCTAATTTATTTTATGAAATTCAGCCTAAAATAAAAAAAGAAGATACCGTAAAGCACATTGTAAAATTTATTTCACAGCATAAAGGCAAGAGTGGAATTATTTACACCCTGAACCGAAAAACCACCGAAGAATTAGCAGAAGTACTCGTAGCAAATAATATTAAAGCAGTAGCCTACCACGCAGGCCTTGATCAAAAATTAAGGGCCGACAGGCAAGACCAGTTTTTACAAGAAGATGTACAGGTAATCGTTGCTACCATTGCGTTTGGCATGGGTATCGATAAGCCAGATATCCGTTTTGTAATTCACTTTAATATTCCAAAGTCTATCGAAAATTATTACCAAGAAACCGGTAGAGCAGGTCGTGATGGACTAGAAGGTATTTGTGTACTATACTATTCTCATAAAGACGTTTCAAAAATAGAACACCTCATGCGCGATAAGCCATTAAGCGAACGCGAAGTGGGTAATCAACTCATTGACGAAACGGTTGCTTACGCAGAAAGTGGTGTTTGTCGTAGAAAAATATTACTGCATTATTTTGGAGAAGAATGGCCTACACAAAACTGTGGCAACTGCGATAATTGTAAAAACCCAAAAGAACTCATTGAAGCCAAAGAAGAAGTTGTAAAAATATTAAAAGTTATTGCAGCACTAGATGAACGCTTTGTGGCAGATTACGTGGTGAATATGGTAAGCGGTCATTTAACGCCACAAATTTCAATGTTTAGGCATGACGTGTTACCGGTGTTTGGAATTGGAAAAGACAAAGACGCACACTTCTTTAATAGTCTTATAAGACAAATGCTTCTCGAAAATTTAATTAGAAAGGATATTGAAGAATATGGTCTTTTGAAATTAACAGATATGGGTAACAAGTTTTTAAAGAAAGCTAGCAGTTTCAAAATTGTACTCAATAATTTATTTGAAGACGCAAATGCCGATGATGAAGATGGCGATGGGGCTGCGCAAACAGGAGCCGCTGCAGATGAAAAATTATTTCAAATGCTTAAGGAGCTTCGCCAAACAGAGGGTAAGAAAAAAAGCTTGCCTCCATTTGTGATTTTCCTAGAAAGTTCGCTACAAGATATGGCTACCTTATTTCCTACGACCCTAGAAGAACTAGATAAGTGTCAGGGGGTCAGTAAAGGGAAGGCACTGAAATACGGAAAGCCTTTTGTGGATATGATTGCAGACTATGTAGAAGAGCATGATATTGTTAAGCCAGACGAATTTATCATGAAAAGTGTGGCTAACAAAGCGAATAATAAAATCTATATTATTCAAAACGTAGACAAAAAAATCCCTCTCGAAACCATTGCTAAAAACAAAGGTCTAAAACTAGACGAACTACTAGAAGAAATGGAAACCATTGCTGCAAGTGGCACTAAATTAAATTTAGATTACGCCATTGATGAGTGGCTAGATAGTTACGATCAAGAAGATATCATTGATTACTTTAAAAGTTGTGAAACCGCTTCATTAGAAGTAGCGCAACAAGAACTTAGTGAAAATGATTACAGCCTGGAGCAGCTAAAAATTATGCGTATTAAATTTTTAAGCGTCTTTGGAAATTAGTGCGCCTCGTTTTTATAAGCCTTCATTCTTTCGATTACATTTTCTCTTACGTTCACGTAATATAAATTGTAATCTCCAATATGATAGTTTGGATCTTTAACTAAAAAACTTCCAAATATTTTTGGTTTAGCGGTCCATAAAACTTTATCTGTTAATTTTGCTTCGGCAACACCTTTCGCTATTTTATTAAAATTAGTAAGCACTCCGCCTTTATTGGCATCCCAAGAGGCGTTTGGTATAGATTTAGTAAAGGTTAGCGGATTCGTAACAATCACATCAAATTTTTCTTTTTGAATAAATGGTGGTGTGTAACCTTCTTTGTATGTTCTCCAACTACATATACATCCCGTTTGCTTTGGTGTATCACATGCCTTGATAGATGAAAATATCAAAGGATTTACGGGAATACCTACTAAATAGGCGGCCACTAATTGTTTCTGAAGTGGTTTACCATCAAAAAATTCTTTTACGAGTCTAGTACCATGTGTAGTGCCTTGGCTATGTGAGGCAATAATAATGGCCCTGCCTTTATTTTCGTTGGCTAAATAATATTCAAAGGCTGCTTTTACATCTTGATAGGCGAGTTCAAAAGCGGCTATTGCAAGTGTAGTATCGAATGCAGTAACAGGATAGTATGCACTGATATGTGTTTGACGATAACGGGGTGCAAATAACCTGCCAGCTACATTAAATAAACTACCTTGGTAAAGCACCGGACTATAATCAGTTTTTGCAGCTAAAAGCGCATCCGAAATATCAGCGTTAAGGCCAAATGGTTTTTCTGTTCCCAAATAAGTTGTGGGATGAATAAAAAATACATCTACAGCAGTGTCTTGGTTGTAGGAAGCTAGCAGTGGAGCAGGCACACTGTCCGAAGGGTCATGAATAGCAGGGTGTGCAGCCCAATAGGCAACATCACTGTAGTTAGGGCCAGTTGATGCTTTATTAATTTGGTAGTTGGCCGCTAATTTTTGATAGCTATTGCTACAACTAGATGCTAATAATACCAGAACAATGATTGTGAATAGGTTTTTGGGGGTATGTTTCATCATAGGTAAGACAAAATTAAACAATTCTGGGCTGCTTTACGGCAATATCCTTTGTTAAATATGCGTTTTATACTTATAATAATCACATATTTATGTCAATACCTGTAGTAGATTTAGCGGATTTTTTAAGTGGCGACGCTGCTAAAAAAGCCTCTTTTGTAAAAGCACTTGGTGAAG
>CANEWV010000081.1 GCA_947442905.1 Chitinophagaceae bacterium
GTACCTATTTTACCAGCTAACTTATTATTAAAAACAGCTAAAGGCGAAACACGTTACATGAACTACGAAAGTTTGAGTGATGGTGGTTTTGCATCTGGTTCTATGATGGGTTCTGGTGGATTTATTGTTCTCGACGAAGACCAGTGTATTGTGCGCAACACTTTATCACTCGCACGTTTTTACAGACACGAAAGTTGTGGACAGTGTTCACCATGTCGTGAGGGAACGGGTTGGATGGAAAAAATATTACACAACATCGAATATGGTAAAGGCAAGATTTCTGACATTGACCTGCTTTGGGATATTCAAAGAAAGATAGAAGGTAATACCATTTGTCCATTAGGAGACGCTGCGGCATGGCCAGTAGCAGCTGCTATTAGACATTTTAGAGATGAGTTTGAGTGGCATGTAAACAATCCGCTTGAAGCACAAGAAAAAAATTATGGTTTAGCGCATTATGCAGATCCTATTCATGTGCCAGTAACCGCTTAATAAATTAAAGTATGTCCGAACAACAACTTTTTAAAGTAACCATCGACAACATTACTATTGAAGTGCCAGCCGGTACTACAATTTTAAATGCTGCCAGACAAATTGGAGGCGATGTTACGCCACCAGCTATGTGTTATTACAGCAAGCTAGAAGGTAGTGGTGGTAAGTGTCGTACCTGTTTAGTAGAAGTGAGCAAAGGATCTGAAAAAGACCCGCGCCCAATGCCTAAACTCATTGCTTCTTGTCGTACCACCGTAATGGATGGTATGGAAGTAAAAAATATTACCAGTGAAAAAGTAGTAGACGCGCGTGCTGGTGTTGTTGAGTTTTTATTACTCAATCACCCACTCGATTGTCCTATTTGTGATCAGGCTGGTGAGTGTCATTTACAAGATTTAAGTTACGATCATGGTAAAGAGGGTACACGTTACGAATTTGAGCGTCGTACATTTAAAAAGCATGATTTAGGTCCATACATACAACTACATATGACGCGTTGTATTTTATGTTACCGTTGTGTGTATACCGCAGATCAACTTTCTAAAGAGCGTTCACATGGTGTACTTGATAGAGGTGACCATGCACAAATTGCAACCTTTATTGAAAAAAGTTTAGACAATGAATTTATTGGTAACGTCATTGACGTTTGTCCAGTAGGTGCATTAACAGATAAAACATTCCGCTTTAAAAATCGTGTTTGGTTTTTAAAACCAATGGATGCGCACCGCGATTGTCCTACATGTTCTGGTAAAGTAACGCTTTGGAATAGAGGAGATGAAGTGTACCGTGTAACAGCACGTAAAGACAAATGGGGTGAAGTAGAAGATTGGATTTGTAATACTTGCCGTTTTGAAACTAAAAATACTTCAGACTGGGTTATTGAAGGTCCACGTGAAATTGATAGACATTCTGTTATTGCGCAGGGGCATTACCAAGGTTCTGTAGGGATGCACAAGCCTACCGAAACTTTTGCTGCCGTAAATGCTGGACGCGCGCCACATTTATTAATGGACATTCATAGTGTGAGTGAAGTAAACAAAGATTCATCTTTATAAATTAGATTAAGACATGACATTACTTGCTGTAGATTGGCTTTTAATCATCGAAAAATTAGTACTCATTGCAATCATTGTGTTTGCAAGCCTGGGTATTGCCTTATATACCACTTTTGCAGAACGCAAAGTGGCCGCTGTTTTACAAGACCGTCCAGGACCCAACAGGGCCGGACCTTTTGGACTACTTCAACCTTTTGCCGATGGATTAAAACTCATCATGAAGGAAGAAATTATTCCTACTAGTTCTAATAAAGCATTGTTTGTTTTAGGTCCAGGACTTGCCATGACGGCAGCGCTTATGACATGCTCTGTAATTCCTTGGAGTAGTCATATCGAAATCTTTGATCGTAAAATAGATTTACAAATTGCAGATATCAATATTGGTATCTTATACATTTTTGGTGTGGTGAGTATGGGTGTGTACGGTATGATGATTGGTGGATGGGCGTCTAACAATAAGTTTTCATTAATGGCAGCACTGCGTGGTGCGTCTCAAGCCATTAGTTATGAGTTAGCAATGGGTTTATCACTTATTGCGGTATTAATGCTTTCAGGATCACTTAGTTTAAAAACAATTGTGGATGGTCAAATGGCCGCTGGTAGTTACTGGAATATTGTATACCAACCACTTGGTTTTATTATCTTTTTTGTTTGTGCACTTGCAGAGTGTAACAGAACCCCTTTTGATTTACCAGAAGCAGAAAACGAATTAAACTTTGGTTACCACCAGGAGTATTCTTCTATGAAACTTGGTTTCTACTTGTTTTCGGAATACATCAATATGATTATGAGTAGTGCGGTAATGGCTTCTTTATATTTTGGTGGTTTTGATGTTCCTTTCTTAGACGAAAGCACACTGGCTCCAAACATTGCAGCGATTATTGGTGTAGCAGCGCTACTTACTAAAATTGCTATTTTCATTTTTGTATTTATGTGGATTCGTTGGACGGTTCCACGTTTTAGATATGATCAACTCATGAACTTGGGTTGGAAAACCATGATTCCACTTGCACTATTTAACATGCTTGTTACCGGTGCACTTATTTTATTAAAAGCAGGGGTTTAAAATATTAATTCAATTAGCTATGCAGGCGTTAACCAATAGAGCACAGGAAGTATCCCGAAAGCCCATGACATTCATGGAGCGCTTATACATTCCGAGCATTTTAAAAGGAATGGCTATTACATTTAGTCACATTTTTAAAAAGCAACCTACCATCCGTTATCCGGAACAAAAACGTGAGTTTAGTCCGGTTTTTAGAGGGCTTCATGTTTTAAACAGAGATGAAGAGGGTAGAGAGCGTTGTACAGCTTGTGGCCTTTGTGCAGTGGCTTGTCCTGCCGAAGCCATTACCATGGAAGCTGCAGAGCGCGAAGTGGGTCAAGAAAATTTATACCGCGAAGAAAAATATGCAGCCAAGTATGAAATTAATATGCTGCGCTGTATTTTTTGTGGCCTTTGTGAAGAAGCTTGTCCTAAAGACGCCATTTATTTAAGTGAAACATTTGCGCCAGCTAATTTTACGCGCACTGGTTTTATTTATGGAAAAGATCATTTATTAATCCCAAATCCAGTAACGGAACCTGAAGCATACGCTGCAGCAAAGGGTCAAAGAAATTAATAACGAACGCATGAGTATTACACAATTCTTATTTTACTTTTTAACGGTGCTTGCGCTTTTTAGTGCCGTGATGGTAGTGGTTAGTAAAAATCCGGTGCATAGTGTGCTTTGGTTGATTGCTGTATTTTTTGCCATCTCTGGTCATTACATTTTATTAAATGCACAGTTTTTAGCTATCGTAAACCTTATTGTTTATGCGGGTGCAATCATGGTATTGTTTTTATTTGTGATCATGCTTATGAACCTCAATGCATCTACCGAGCCACAAAAAAACAATTGGTTAAAACTCGCGGGTGTAATTGCGGGTGGTTGTTTTTTAATGGTGTTGGTGTCATTGGTAAAGCAAGCCAACGAATTAAACAATATCGCAGTAACCATGGGTACTGGTGAAATTGGACTGATTAAAAATTTAGGAAAGGCGCTCTTTAATGATTTTGTAGTGCCTTTTGAAATTAGTAGTGTACTCTTTTTAAGTGCCATGGTTGGCGCCGTTGTAATTGGTAAAAAAGCATAATTAACATTAAAGTATTCGCATATGCCTATTCAATATTATATCTACCTCTGTCTTGCCTTATTTAGTATTGGCATTGTTGGGGTTTTAACACGCCGAAATGCCATCATCGTTTTTATGTGTATCGAGCTCATGTTAAACGCTGTGAATTTATTACTCGTTGCGTTTTCTAAAGTGCACAATACCGCTGCACTTGCTGGAGACAAAACTTCTATGATTGGTATTGAAGCGCAACTGTTTGTATTTTTTATTATGGTGGTTGCCGCTGCTGAGGTAAGTGTAGGATTAGCCATTATTGTAATGATGTACAGAAATGTACATAGTGTAGATATTAACTTCTTGAATAGATTAAAAAACTAACTAGGATATGAGTAAGCTTGTTTATTTAGTGCCCCTTTTTCCGTTACTCGGTTTTCTGGTTAACGGACTTTTTAGAAAATCATTATCAAAGCAACTGATTGGTATCATTGGCTCTGGTGCTATGCTAGCCTCTTTTGTGGTGAGCTTATTGATTTTCTTTGATGTTAAAAATGGTGGCGGTGCAACCGTACAACTTTTTAATTTTATCCATGTTGGATCTTTAATCATTCCTTTCGAATTTTTGGTGGATCCATTGTCTTCCTTATTCTTACTTATTATTACGGGTATTGGATTTTTAATTCATTTGTACTCGACTGCATATATGCACGAAGAAGAGCCCATGCATTTTGGTAGGTATTTTGCCTATTTAAATTTGTTTGTGTTTTCGATGCTATTACTGGTATTAGGTGGCAACTACGTTGTAATGTTTATTGGTTGGGAAGGCGTAGGATTGTGTTCTTATTTACTGATTGGTTTTTGGTTCAAAAACAACAATTACAATGCGGCTGCTAAAAAGGCATTTATCATGAACCGTATTGGTGACCTTGGATTCCTACTCGCAGTTTTTTTGTTGATTGTTAAATTAGGTACTGTTTCTTACGCTTCTGTTTTTGCAGCTGTGTCTCAGTTATCTACTTCTGATATTACCATCATTACTACTTTATTATTTGTAGGTGCGATGGGTAAGAGTGCTCAAATTCCTTTGTACACCTGGCTTCCTGATGCGATGGCGGGTCCAACACCTGTGTCTGCACTTATCCACGCGGCTACCATGGTTACCGCTGGTATTTATATGATTGCTAGAAGTAACATTTTATATACCATGGCGCCAGCAACACAAACACTTGTTGCGGTGATTGGTTTATCTACAGCCATTTTTGCGGCTACTATTGCACTCAAGCAAAACGATATTAAAAAAGTACTTGCTTACTCTACAGTAAGTCAGTTAGGTTATATGTTTTTAGGTTTAGGCGTTGGCGCTTATACTGGAGCTGTGTTTCACGTAATGACGCACGCATTTTTTAAAGCCCTTTTATTTTTAGGCGCAGGTTCTGTAATTCATGCCATGCATCATGAGCAAGACATTACTAAAATGGGTGGACTAAAAAGTAAATTACCAATTACGCATCTAACTTTTTTACTAGGATGTATTGCCATTGCGGGTGTACCTCCGTTTTCTGGTTTCTTTTCTAAAGATGAAATTTTAATGGCAGCTTATGCAACCAATCCTATTTTCTATTATGTAGGAATCGGTGGTGCATTACTCACTGCATTTTATATGTTCAGACTTTATAGCCTTACCTTCTTAGGAAACTTTAGAGGTACTGCGCATCAACAGGAACACTTACACGAAAGCCCAATTGCGATGACACTTCCACTAATGGTGTTGGCATTTTTTGCGGTGGTTGCTGGTTTTGTTGGTATTCCTGCACTTTTTGCACCTAACGCGCATGCGCTAGAGCATTTTTTAGCACCGGTGTTTGCAGATTCTACAGCACTTGTTCACGCACATCATATAGAGCATTCTACCGAATGGATTTTAATGGGTACTGCAACGGTACTTATTTTAGTTGTGATTGTATATGCAGTTACCAAGTTTAAAAAATATACGACTACGGAACCTAATACCGGCATTGCTAAAGTATTAGAAAACAAATGGTATATCGATGAGTTGTATGATACCGTAATTGTAAATCCGCTACACTGGTTTGCAGGATTTTTGAAAAATACGATTGAGAAATATGTAATTGATGGCGCTGTTAATGGGGTAGGTAAATTAGTGGGCTATGGTAGTCGTCAATTTAGACTTTTGCAAAGTGGTCAAGTGGGTAGTTATATTTTAATGATGGTTATGGCACTTGTGCTATTCATTATCATTTGGTTTAATGACAACACCATTATGCGTTTTATTCATAAAATATTTTAGTAGATCCTTTAACCGTTCTATTAACGTTAAATAAAAGATATGATTCCTGTTTTATTACTTTTTATTCCGCTGGTTGCAGGTATTTTAGGGTTCTTTATTAAAGAACAAAAAGTAGCAAGCAACTGGGCAATAGTAGCATCGGTGGTTACTTTAATAACTGCAATAGTTGGTATTTATGCCATGCCTGCTTCTATGCATCAGTTTGAAGCAACATGGTTGCCTAGCATTGGTGCAAACTTTAGCGTTTCATTAGATGGCATGTCTAAAATGCTGGTATTGCTAACTGCTATAAGTATGCCGCTTATTTTTATTGCTACGCGTAATAATAATTACAGTAATCCAGGTGTTTTTTATGCATTGATGTTACTGGCACAAGCAGGTTTAATAGGTGTGTTTATTTCGATGGATGCGCTACTATTTTATTTCTTTTGGGAGCTTGCTTTAATTCCGGTTTACTTTTTGTCTTCTATTTGGGGTGGCGAAAAAAGAATTGCTGTTACGTTTAAGTTCTTCATTTATACATTTTTAGGTTCTTTATTAATGCTTGTAGGTATTTTATATGTTTACATGCATACCAAGGATCATAGTTTTGCTTGGTCTTCATTTACCAACACTGATTTGTTAAGTGGTCAAGAAACACTTCCTTTCTTTTTATTTTTTATTGCATTCGCTATCAAAATGCCAATATTCCCTATGCATACCTGGCAGCCAGATGCTTACGAGCAGGCGCCAACGGCTACTACCATGGTGCTTAGCGGCGTGATGGTTAAAATGGGTTTATTTGCAGTGATTCGTTGGGTGTTGCCTTTATTTCCGGTAGCTACTTCAACATTTGCAATGCCTATTGTTATATTATCGGTGGTAGGAATGATTTACGCATCTTTAATTGCGATTAAGCAAGATGATATCAAGCGTTTAATTGCTTATTCTTCTATTGCGCATATTGGCCTAATGGCTGCGGCTATTTTTGCTGGCGGCACACTGGGTTTACAAGGTGTACAAGTACAAATGTTTAACCACGGTATCAATGTAATTGGACTTTGGATTATTGCTAACGCAATTGAATCAACATTAGGTACACGTAAATTGTCTGAACTGGGTGGACTTGCTACAAAAGCACCAACCATGGCAATATTATTTGTGGTACTTGCTTTTGCAAATATTGCTTTACCACTTACCAATGCATTTATTGGTGAATTCTTA
>CANEWV010000082.1 GCA_947442905.1 Chitinophagaceae bacterium
AAACTGAGTTATTTTAATAGCCCTACTAGTGGTGATTTTGTTACGTCACCAAAAACAATTGGTCAATCAGGTATGATCTATGTAAAAGCTACCAATAGCGCAGGATGTGCCGATACTAAACCTTTGTCTGTAATCATACATCCTAACCCTATTATAAGTATAAAACAACCTGCTGCTGCTTGTATTCCAGAAACCATTAATTTAATGGATACTAGTTATACAAGTGGCAATGACCCTAATTTAAAATATTCTTATTGGCAAGATGCACTTGCAAAAACACCGTTATCCAATCCAACAAAAATTGCACAAACAGGCAACTATTTTGTTTTAGGCACAAGCCCTTTTGGATGCAGTAATATAGTGCCCATTAACACAAGCATTAGTGCGCCACCTAATACTTCGGTTACCAATTATATGGCCTGCGGTAGCATACCGCTTGACAGCATTAGCCCTACCAAAGGAAGTGACGCTAGCGCCAGTATTAGTTACTTTTTTGACACTACCGTTTCGCAATTAATGCCAGGCAATCACCGATTTACAAGCAGCACCAATTATTTTATCAAATTTACCGCACCTACCGGATGCAGTGTTATAAGAAAAGCGAGTGTTACCATTAATGATTATCCCAATTATACGGTTACACAACCAGCACCCGTAAAAATACCGGTCACTATCGATCTTACAACTATTCCTCCTCCATCTAATAATTGGGTGTACAGTTATTGGCAAGACTCTTTGTGTACGGCTCCATTACTGCAACCCAAAAGAATTGTAGCTACTGGAAAATATTTTATTAAAGCAACTACCCCTATTGGATGCGCCATGGTGCAAACCATTAACGCTGTTGTTAATGACGCAGACGTTATTCCACCCAATGCATTTACACCCAATAATGATGGCGTCAATGATACCTGGAGCATACCATTATTAGATTATTATCCGAATTGTACGGTGAGTGTATTTAACAGAACGGGACAACAAGTATTTACCTCAAACGGGTATGGAAAAAACTGGGATGGCAAATCAAAAAATCAAACCTCTTTACCTTTAGGGGTTTATTATTACGTTATTAAATTATCTGGCAAGCATCAAGCATTTGCAGGCAGTGTTAGTATTTTATACTAAAAGATTATGGAAGTAAAAATTGAAGCGTCTTGGAAAGAAGTGTTGAGTACCGTTTTTAAATCAACGTACTTTTTACAAACAGCAGCACATATAAAAACAGAACTTGCCACAGGGGCAAATATTTTTCCTGCAGGCAATGCTATTTTTAATGCATTCAATCAAACGCCATTTAACGATGTTAAAGTGGTTATATTAGGTCAAGACCCCTACCACGGCAGCGGTCAGGCCATGGGCCTCAGTTTTTCGGTACCAAAGGGTGTTAAACCACCGCCCTCACTCGTTAATATTTTTAAAGAATTAAAATCAGATATTGGATTACCCATACCTACAAATGGGGACCTAACCCCCTGGGCTAAACAAGGCGTTCTTTTATTAAATGCAGTACTTACCGTTCGGGAAAACGAACCTGCGAGTCATGCAAAAATTGGTTGGATGCATTTTACCGACGCCGTTATCAGAAAAATATCAGACGAAAAAAAAGGAATTGTATTTTTATTGTGGGGTAAATTCGCAGAACAAAAACAAGTGTTGATTGATGAAACCAAACATTTTGTTTTAAAAGCGGCGCACCCATCACCTTTTAGTGCAGACAAAGGTTTTTTTGGATCTAAACATTTTAGTAAAACAAATGAATTACTTGCAAAGCAAGGACTTCAAGTAATAGACTGGCATATTTAAATTAAAATTATGAGTGAACCCATAAAAAAATTATCAACGATACAATTTATTGCTGGAAGAATTTTAGCAGTATGGGCCATCATTATTTTTGCAAGCTCCATGCTTGTAGCCGTCTTTTTTTTACTGCCCTGCTTTTTTTTATCTGAACCACATGTAGCCATTCTGCACAGAAAAGTGACCCAAGTTTGGATGCGATTTTTTTTATTTTTTATAGGATGCCGTATCAAAATTAAGGGCGCTCATCATTTTGTAAAAGGTGAAAACTATGTGGTAGTATGTAACCACAACTCTTTAATGGATGTACCAGTAAGTACGCCCTTTATGCCAAGAGCTAATAAAACCATTGCTAAAGTAAGTTTTTCTAAAGTGCCCATTTTTGGATGGGTGTATAAATTTGGAAGCGTATTAGTAGACCGCAGAAGTGACCAAAGCAGAAGAAAAAGTTATGAAGAGATGAAAAGTATTTTAGCCGTTGGCCTAGACATGCTTATTTATCCAGAAGGCACGCGCAACAGAACGGGTGACCCACTCAAAAGTTTTTACGATGGTGCCTTCAGACTCGCAGTTGATACCAAAAAACGTATCATCCCTACAATCATATTTAATTCAAAAAATATACTACCTCCTAACCCTAGCTTTTGTTTAATGCCCGGAAAAATTGAAATGCATTTTTTACCACCAGTATCCGTTGAAGGAAAAACAAGCAAGGAAGTAAAAGAAGAAGTGTTTGAACTAATGTGGAACTATTACGCCAATAATCAACAATTATTAGAAGGTAGAATTTGAGAATACCCTACTTCTATTAATTTTTAAATCTCTTAAGATCCCTGATTTTGGATTCACGGTAATATTAAAAGACCTGAAAATACCAACTGGCATCACATTAATGGACATCTGCCAGCAGTGCATTTCTCTAGAAATAAACATACTAAATTGTTGGAGCCCCCCCATCGATACATCGTAGTATCCACTACCGCCTACTTTCCATTTTTCACTCAAACTAAAATCACCATTAAAGTTTAAACTTGAAAAAGTTCTAGTTTCAAATCCACTATAATCGGGCTTGATTTGTTTACTAAATGATAAAGAATAAGAGAAAGACAATGTCCAAGGAATATTAAAATCTGTAAATTCGGCAGGATTGGATTTTGCAAATTGCAATTGACGTTGTTGCTCGTCCGGCGTTAAAAAAGGATCGATAGGTATCTCTCTATCTTTTTCTGTTTTACCATCTTTTGACTTACTTGAAAATGAAGTAGAAATAGCAATGCTACCACTGGTAATACGACCAAATTTTAATGCTTTAGGATCAAAGGCGTAGGTTTTTAAACGGTACCCGAGGCTGTCTACATTGTACGGATCAAGTGTAGCACTTGCATTGATATTTACTTTTTCAAATAGTGTACTACGCGCATACAAATTAAAGTTTCCAAGTTTAAAACTATCTGCAAGCATGTTATAGGATGATGAAAAACCAAAACCTTCTATGAGTTTTACTTTTTTGTCTTTAGCCGTAGAGTCGGACTTATCACGCACTTTCATTTCCAATAAATTATCTACGCCAAATCCAATACCCCCAAACCTACCTTCCGAAAATGAACCAATTATCCCACCTTCGTATTGAGAAAAACGGTAGGTACGACCTGTGGTATCAATTTGTGTTGTGTAATGATATGCAGCCGCCATATCGGGCTGATAGTTCATAGAAATTGTAGGTCTAATTTCGTGACGTATCCCTTTTATATTACTGTTTTTACCAAAGGTATAGGTACCAAAAATTCGGGTAGCAGCACTAATACCAAAACTCATTTGACGCGCGGTATTAAGCCCTCTATACTTAACGGTATCTACTTTTTTATTTACTGAATTCCAGCTCCTAATAAAACGTTGTCCATACCAGCGCTCTTCATAAGATATACTAGGGCTGATGGTTACAGGCCCTAGTGCAGGTAGCGACATCGATATTGGAATATTATGAACGGCGCCCCACTGTGCAGTATCTAAGAGTCTTTTAAAATTAAATGCGGTATCGTAAAATGACAATTGATTTTGAACATTACCACTATAGCCTATACCAATTTTTTCGTACCATTTACCCGCACCAATTTGCTCTTTAGATTGAAAAGGATAAAGTGTTACCACGTTAAAATTGACGGTAGGAAGTTGCAAATTAACGAGGCGTAAATTATTGTTTTGGTTGTGGTTGGCGTTTACCGATAAATTGTATTTACCTCTCCAATCTTTAGAATAACTAATAGAAGAACTTAACTGGTTCTGAAAGTTTTGCATGGGATTATTGAGTAGCAATCTATTAAACCTAGAGCTACCAAAATTTACATTGGCAGAAAAACTGGTACCTGGTCTTGCTCTATTATCTCTACTATGGCTCCAGTTAAGCATAAAAGATTTGTTCTGGTTAAACTCATCACCAGTGCCGCCAAATCGATTTAAAGTCTTTGTATTTTGAAGGGTAAGGTTAAAACCACCCGTAAACGCATAGCGCTTGATGTATTTTGAATTCAGGTTTACATTCCAGCCTCCATATGAATATATATTGGCCCTAGTAGTAAAATCGAGATAGTCGTTAATGACTTTATAATAACCAAGTCCTTCGAGGCCTAACCCAAAATCTTCGGAAGCGGTAAATGCTGGAGCAAGTATACCAGAATGACGCCCTCTATTTAAAGGGAATATACCAAACGGAATACCAATGGGCATGGGCACACCTTCAAACTCCGGAAAGGTAGGACCAGAAATACCCAATTTGTTATTGATGATTTTCATCCGGCCGGTTCTAAATGCAAAATGCGGCGTGTCTAAATTACAAGTGGTAAAACGAGCTTTTTTAGCATACACAACACTATCGCTCATCTTTTTTAATGATAGGGCGTTCACAAAAATTTCCCCTTCCTGAAAAAACGTGTTTTTTGTTAAGCCCTTACCCGATTCCATATTAAAAGAAATGGTATCACTAATTGATTTCATTTCCCCTTGTATAAAAACGGGCTTGCTATCTAATTTACCTGTAGAATCGGTACTTCCGTATGCCTTTACCATTTTAGACTGCTGGTTGTACCTGATGGTAGCAGCCTCAATTTTTAGATCCTGGTAATTGGTTTTAGCCTTACCGTAGAGTAAAAACTCCCTGGTATCCACTATTAATATACCAGAATCGGAGGCGTTATAATCGATGGGTGCATCTATAGAATCTTTTGATAATTTGAGGGTATCAATCGATTTAACGAGAGAATCCGGCTTTTTTGCAAGGGTATCGACCTTTTTTACGAGCGTATCTATAAATAAAGGGGCATTTTGCCTTAAAAAGGCCCTAGATTCCCACTGAAATGTTAATAAAAGCAAAACTATGCCCACAACAATAGTAGGTGCCGTTTTTACGTTATTTTTACGTCGTTTGCTTCTATTCACTAGGCAAAAATAGTGTATGAAAGGTGTAAAATGACTTATATCTAAAATCCTTTAACGAATTGATATGAAGATTATACGAATAGCTGCCCTTATAGGTTCCATTTTTTTGAGTTTTCAGGCTTTGGCTGCAACCAATCCAACAAACAGCAAAACGCCAACAAACAGCAAAACACCGGCACCCATTCAAAAACAAGCCCTTAAAAGAATCATTATTGATCCAGGACACGGCGGTGCAGATATTGGAGCTAGAGGCAGATATTCTACCGAAAAAGATATTTCACTTGCTGTAGCCTTAAAATTAGAGGTTCAATTAAAACAAGCCCTTCCAGATGTTGAAATATTGATGACCCGTAAAACAGACGTTTTTAACTCTGTTGTTGAAAAGGCTGATATCGCCAACCGCTTAAAAGGTGATTTGTTTATTTGTATCCACGTAAACTCGGCGGGATCAAGAACCATCAAAGAAGTAGTAGGCTACAAAACAATAACGGTAAAAGGAAAAAAAGGGAAGAAAGTAAAAAAACAAGTGCCTCAGTACAAAGTAACGCGCTTACCAAGTACTGCCATAGGTACCGAAACTTTTATTTTTGGTGTTGACAAATCTGATGAACGTGTTGCTGCAGCTGGAGAAAGTGTGGATGAATACCTAGATAGCGTTTCATTAAAAATATTGGAAGCTCGCAAACAAACAGACGCCAACGATCCTACCAAACAAATGCTTGCCAGTATTATGGCGCAGCAATATTTTCAGCGTAGCGCTAAACTAGCCCTTACCATTGAAGAAGAATTTCAAAAACTAGGCAGGGTTAGCAGACAGGCCCAACAACGTAAAAAAGGGATTTGGGTATTACAAGCCGTAAGTATGCCAGCCGTACTTGTAGAAACTGGCTTTATCTCTAACCCCGACGAAGAAGATTACCTCAATAGTGAGCAAGGCCAATTAGAAATATGTGATGTGATTACTAAATCGGTACGGATTTATAAAAAATCGTTAGAGAATCAGATAGGCGTAGGCGGTCAATAAACCTTAATTTTGTGACATGAAGATTTCGAACGAATCAAAAGTTGGAGCCCTTACCGCTATTTCTATTACGGTACTTATTTTAGGCTTTAATTTTTTAAAGGGTAAAACATTATTTAAAACAGGTAACTATATTTTTGCCAAATACGCTGATACCAAGGGGCTGATGGTATCAAACCCGGTTTATGTAAATGGCTTCCAGGTAGGAAGCGTTATTGATATCGAAAACACTGACTTTAACTTACACTCCATACTAGTAACTATTAAGTTAAATGAAGATTATAAAATTCCTGCAAACTCGGTAGCAAGTATTAAAGACAATCCACTGGGCACACCAAGCATTGTTATTAAACTTGGTAGCAATACTAATTTTTTAAAACCTCAAGACACCATATCTACTAGGAGCTCTATTGGACTTTTTGACGAGGCCATGAATAAACTAGAACCAGTAACAGATCAAATAAAAGTTACGGTACAATCACTTGACAGTGTTTTAAAAAATATCAACCGCATATTTGACCCTAATACAAAAAATAATTTACAAGAAGCCATTGCCAATATCAATACAACTACTGCTAGCTTAATTGTATCGGCAGCTTCTATTGAGCAAATGCTAGATAAACAATCTGGCGCTATCAGTAGCTCTGTAAATAACATCAATAGCGTTACCAAAAACCTAGCGGACCATAACAAAGAAGTAGCTGCTACCCTATCCAATCTAGAAAAAACAACCAACAAATTAGCCAGTGCCGATATTTCAGGTACGATTGGCAATTTAAAAACTGCTATCGATAATTTAAATGTGCTGGTTAAAAAAGCAGCCAGCGACGAAGGCAGCTTAGGAAAACTCATCAACGATAAAACACTCTACAATAATTTAAACAATAGTTTAAAGAGCGCTAA
>CANEWV010000083.1 GCA_947442905.1 Chitinophagaceae bacterium
AAATTTTTACATTTGCCGGGCTGCAAAAGTAGGGTTTCTATTGATTTATAGGTAGGGTTTACCGTATTTTTTTTCTAGCCTAGCTTTCTCTTCTAGATCTGCCAGCTGGGGCCGACGAATACCGCCTAGGGTCGCCACCTCTAAAAGAGCGTCTTTCCCCGCTATTATTGCCGTTTCTGCGGTCTTTAAAGCTACCACCACCCTTTACAGAGCCTGAATTTTGCTTAGACGCTTTTTCCTCGGCAAATGTGAGCACCCAGGGGTGTTCCTTAACTTCTGGTATGCTTTGGGCAATTAGTTTTTGAATGTCTTTTAAGTAGGCTTTTTCTTCTCCATCACAAAAAGAGATGGCAATGCCGGATGCGCCTGCTCTTCCTGTACGGCCAATGCGGTGAACGTAGGTTTCAGCAATATTGGGAAGCTCGTAATTAAAAACGTGTGATAATTGATCTACGTCAATACCTCTTGCGGCAATATCGGTAGCTACGAGAATTCTTAAAGCGCCGGATTTAAAATCGGTGAGTGCTTTTTGACGCGCATTTTGTGATTTGTTACCATGGATAGCCGCCGCTTTTTCGCCAAGTTTTAAAAGGTCTTTTACCACTTTGTCGGCACCATGTTTTGTTCTTGTAAATACAAGTGCTGTTTTAATACCAGCGTCTTGTAATAAGTGCGCTAATAATAATTTTTTATTGCCTTTGTCTACGTAGTATACCGACTGTTCAATTTTTTCGGCAGTAGAAGACACCGGTGTAATTTCTACTTTAACAGGATTGTTTAAAATGCTATTTGCCAATTGTCCAATTTCTGGAGGCATGGTAGCAGAGAAAAATAGGGTTTGTCTAGTAGCAGGAAGTTTTGCAATTACTTTTTTTACGTCATGGATAAAACCCATGTCTAGCATACGGTCTGCCTCGTCTAGTACAAATATTTCTAGCTGGTTTAATTTAATATATCCTTGTTGCATTAAGTCTAATAACCTGCCGGGTGTTGCAATTAAAATATCAACACCACGTCTTAGCATTGAAACCTGTGGCACTTGAGAAACACCACCAAAAATGACGCTATGGCTTAACCCCGTTTTTTTACCATAAGCTCCAAAGCTTTCATCAATTTGAATGGCTAGCTCACGGGTTGGCGTAAGAATCAATGATTTGATGCCGTTATGGCTACTTTTTTTATTGTACAATAATTGTAAAATAGGAATGGCAAAAGCGGCTGTTTTACCGGTACCTGTTTGTGCGCAACCGAGTAAATCTTTTCCTTCTAATAAAACCGGAATAGACTGCTCTTGAATAGGGGTAGGGTTCGTATACCCTTCTGCTTTAACGGCCTCTAAAATAGGCTCAATTAAGTTTAATTGTTCGAATGATAACATAGTATTATTTAAATATAAAAACACGGGGCATTGGCCGGGTGCTATACAAACTTTCTGTTAAGGACTTGAATTACTTTGTCACTGAAGTGTGATCTAGTCTGATAGGGAGAGAACGTATATGAATACTACAAAGGTACGTAAAATAAAATTAGTGCTGAATTAGCGCCACAATCGCCTCTAGATACTGCTGGTCTACAGCGTCAAACTGATCTAGCTGATCGCTGTCTACATCGAGTACGCCAACAACGCTAGTGCCATTAAAAATAGGCACTACAATTTCAGATTTTGAAGCACTGCTACACGCAATATGTCCTGGAAATTTTTCAACGTCTGCAACAACAATGGTTTCCTCTTTTGCCCAGCTTGTTCCGCAAACACCCCTACCTTTTGCAATTCTAGTACATGCAACGGGTCCTTGAAAAGGCCCTAACACAAGTTCTGAGTTTCCGGTATTGGCATTTTCTTTTACCATATAAAATCCTACCCAAAACCAACCAAATTGTTCTTTGAGTGCAGCTGCAATATTGGCAAGGTTGGCAGTAAGATCTGGTTCGCCTGTAATGAGCGCCTCAATTTGCTGCGTGATTGAAATGTATTTTTCTTGTTTGCTACCGCTAACAATATTTAAGTCTTCTGCCATAAAAATATTTTTTCCAATTCCTTTTTTTCAATGCGTGCAACAAATAAAATATAACCAATTAACAATACCACACCGCTTATCGTTTGCCACCAAAAATCTACTACAAAAATGGAGATGGCTTTATGAATTAAAAAAACAAGCACCGCAATAATTAAGTATGCTGTAATTTTTTTTGCAGGGTAAGGAACTGGATATACTTTTTGTCCCCAATTGTAACTTATGATCATCATGGTGCCATAACAACAAAATGTAGCCCATGCACTTGCAATAAATCCAAAATAAGGAATGAAAATAAAATTAAGTACAATGGTGATGGCAGTTCCAATGAGTGTGATATAAGAACCGGCCGTTGTTTTGCCCGTTAGTTTAAACCAAATGCTGAGGTTATAATAAATACCTAAAAATATATTCGCGAGTAATAAAATAGGCACAATGCCAATGGCTGAGCGGTATGCAGGTCCAATTAAATAAGACCAGATGGGTAAAAATAACGACACTACTAAAAACATAACACTAAGCACAATCACAAAAAACTTAAGTACGCGCGCATATATTTTTTGTGGCTCTTGACCCGCGGCCTGTTTAAAAAAGAAGGGTTCGGCGCCCATTCTAAAGGCTTGTACAAATAAGGTGATTAAAATGGAAAGTTTATAGCAGGCGTTGTAAATACCTACTTGTTCGTTTTTAAAAATGTCTGAACCGGGAAGCCATGCTTTTAACATGAGTCTGTCAAAAGTTTCGTTGATGATACCCCCAAATCCTACAATTAATAAGGGAAGGGCATATACCATCATTTCTTTCCAAAGCTTGGTGTCAAATGTGAGGCGTACACTCAAAATTTCTTTACTCAATAAAAGAAGTGTTATGGCACTTTGAATTAAGTTGGCAAGTACCACATATACAATGGGGTTGGTAGAAAAACTAAAAAAATTGCCCGTCCAACTGTCGGGATTGTTAGCAAGTGTGCGTGGACAATAATTGATAAAAAACCAAGTAAGCACAAGGTTAATAAAAATGCCTGCAATATTTACAAATGCGTATTTGATAGGACGCTCTTCTTGGCGAAGCTTTGCAAATGGAATTTTATTGAGTGTGTCTATTCCAATAATGCCGATAGTGATGATCGCTATTTGAGGAATATCTGCAAAGCCAATGAGTGCACTAAAGGGCGCTCTAAAAATCCATAAAAGTGCAGAGAGTAAAATGGTACTGATAACAATTGAAAAAAAGCTGGTGCTATAAATTGTTTTTTTATACGCTTCCTGACTCGAAAATCTAAAGTAAGCCGTTTCGAAACCATAGGTAAATAAAATGCTTAAAACAGGGATGGCCGAGTAGAGCAAACTTTGTCTACCAAAATCGGCAGGGGATACATATTCCGAATAGGTTAAAAGGGGCACGAGTAAATAACCAATAAAACGGGCGGCAATAGAACTTACGCCATACCAAAGTGTTTGACCCGCTAATTTTTTAATACCGCTCAATGATTTCTTGTTTTGCTGCTGCTAAAGTAACAAAACCATTTTACTGATGGGCGTGATTTGGCATTTTATTATTGATTGCGGCCTTTGTAGGCAAAAATGCAGGGTTGGATAAAGTACTAGAATCTGTGAGGGTGTTTAAAAAAGCAGTGAGCTGCCCTATTTCGTAATTGGATAGGGGTATTTGCCCCGATGTTTTGTAATGGGTGAGTACATCCAGTATTGAATAATAACGGCCATCATGTCCATACGGAAAGGTGAGGGCTACATTTCGAAGACTAGGTACTTTAAATTTGAGAGAATCGGAGCTATTACCCGTAAACCGCGCCCGCCCATTGTCTTTTAAAATAGGGTCTCTTGTAATAGCTGTGTTTTGATAACTGTAATTGCTAAATAGTGGTGGGGCATGACAGGACACACATTTTTTTTCAAATATCTCATACCCTAATTTTTCTGGCAAAATAAAAGAAGCTTCACCCCGCATCACCTGATCGTATTTGCTATTAGCGGATACGAGGGTTAGCTGAAATTGACTGAGTGCCCTCGTAATTTGATCCAGCGTAATTTTTGATGGACCAAACGCAGCGCTAAACATTTTTTTATAGCCAGGACTAGCGTTTAACTGTTTAAGTAGTTCCGGAATATTGGTATCCATTTCATCTGAAGAGTGCATAGGTAAAAGCACCTGCTCCTCTAGGCTAGCAGCTCGGCCGTCATACATAAATTCCTTTTGCCATGCACTATTAAAAAGGCTGGGTGCATTTCTGGTAGTAAGGTTGTTAACGCCATGACTTAATGGATGATCGTAAGTGGCAAAAGCTGCCGAAGGTTCGTGACAGGTGGCGCAACTAACGGTGTTATCACTACTAAGCAAGGGGTCATAAAACAATTTTTTACCCAGTGCGATACCTTCTTTAGTAAGTGGGCTCCTATTAAAATTGTACGCTGCCGCTGGCCAGCCCTTAGGGCTTACAAACTTTACGGGGGTTGGTTTGTATGAAAAAATAGTGGTTGCACCCATGCATAGCGCGGCAAAGGATATCGTTGTAACAATGGATGCAACAGAAATTTTCATAGACATAAATAGCGGCATGTTAAAGGTACAAACGTCTTTATTAATATCTTCATGCAAGAAACATTTAAGTTAGCGTTATTATGAGAGTTGTTATTCAGCGTGTACTCGAAGCATCGGTGGTGGTAGATGAAAAAGTAGTAGGAGCTATTGGTAATGGCCTACTTGTGCTGCTTGGCATCGAAGACGCAGATACGGAAGAGGACATTACCTGGCTTAGTAATAAAATTACAGGACTAAGGCTTTTTGATGACGCAGAGGGCGTTATGAATTTGTCGGTTAAAGACATAGGTGGCGATATTTTACTTATTAGCCAGTTTACTCTTTTAGCGAGTACCAAAAAAGGCAATAGGCCTTCTTATATTAAAGCCTCCAAGCCGCCTATTGCTGTGCCTTTGTATGAACAAATGATTGCTACTTTAAGTAATGATTTAGGTAAACCCCTACAAACAGGAATTTTTGGTGCAGATATGAAAGTAAGCCTCATTAATAACGGACCGGTTACTATAACCATTGACTCTAAAAACAAAGAATAATGACAATTGAAAAAGCACAACAAGACGTAGATACCTGGATTCAAACCGTTGGCGTTCGGTATTTTAATGAGCTTACCAATATGGGTATTTTAATGGAAGAAGTGGGAGAGCTAAGTAGGATACTGGTGCGTAAATATGGTGAACAATCTTTTAAGGCCGGCGAGTCTGATAAAGATATAGCAGATGAAATGGCTGATGTATTGTGGGTGCTGATTTGCCTCGCTAATCAAACAGGTGTGGACTTAACAAAAGCACTCGAAAAAAACTTTGATAAAAAAAATAATAGAGATGCCACAAGGCATATCAACAACGAAAAATTAAAATAATTTTCCTATCTAATTGGGTCGATTACCGCAACAAAAAAATTAATTAAAAAGGCGCGCTTGATTCAAGCGCGCCTTTTTAATGTTGAGTAAACTCAAAATTTATTTGCTTTCAAAAATACTTTTTTGTTTTGCCATTTTTTCAATGTCGGCAACGGTTCTTGGAGAAGAAGCCGATAGGTTTTGGTTACCTGTTGGGGTAATTAAAATATCATCTTCAATTCTTACACCAATGCTCCACCATTTTTTATCGCAGTTGCTTCCTGGTGGAATATAAATGCCCGGCTCAACGGTTAATACCACACCTGGATCTAATGTGCGAGGTCCCATGTCATGCACGTCTAAACCTAAATGGTGAGACGTACCGTGCGGGAAATATTTACGCGCTTCTGCTTCTGTTTTTACAATACCAAGTGCTACAAGACCTTTATTTACAACGGCTCTTGCTGCTGCATCTACAGACGCAAAAGGAGCGCCAGGCTTACATGCGGCAATACCTGCGTCTTGCGCTGCTAAAACTAGTTCGTAAATGATTTTTTGTTCTGGCGAAAACTTGCCGTTTGCAGGCACTGTTCTTGTAACGTCTGCAGTATAACCATGGTATTCTGCAGCGCAATCACTTAATAATAAATCACCATCGTTCATTAATTTAAGATTGGTTACATAGTGTAGTACGCATGCGTTTTCGGCAGCACCTACAATGCTAGGGTAGCCAGGATATTCAGAACCATTTTTCTTGAAATGGTATTCCATAATAGCTTGTGCTTGGTATTCAGTCATGCCAGGCTTAACAGCGCGCATAACATCGTTGTGACCATCGCAACTAATAGATGCAGCTTTACTAATAAGTGCAATTTCTTCTGGTTGCTTGATGCCTCTTAAGCCAGATAAAATGGCTTGTAAATTACGCCCAGCAACAGGTTTGTTGGAAGCAGCAATAGCACTGTCAACAATAGTAGCCATGCGGGTTAAAGGATCAACACTTTTTTTATACGTGTAAAAAACGTCTTCGTTTTTATACGCTGTAAATACAGAATCGATGCTTGAAAAATTAATGGTGCTTGCGTTAAATTTATCGTTGGTGAAAACGTTGGCAATTTTATATTTTTCTTGCACGCCTTCTACGCCTAATATTTTTCCGGTCCATAATTCTCTTTGCGGATCACGGTTTTGAACAAAAATAAATTCGGTACCCGTTTTATCTAAAATGGTTACAGGCTGCTTAAACAACAACAAAACTGCATTAGGTTCTTCGAGGCCTGTAAAGTAGTAGAAATTTTTATTTTGTGAATATTGAAAATCAACATCATTGGTTCTCACACGCACCTGCGAAGCAAAGAAAATACCTACTCCATTTTTAGAGAGTTTTTCTTTAAATGCAGCTCTGCGGCCAGCATGAAACTCGGGCGTTAAATAATCACTTGGGTAAAGGGTTGTTTGCTGTGCAAAAACCAGTAGAGGAGCCACAAAAGTGAGCATCCACGTCATCAGTTTCTTTTTATTCATGGTGTTTTAAATTTATCCCGCTAAAGCTATAGGATTTCTCTGAGTCAGAGAAAAAAAATGGATAAAGGGGCTAAAGCGCCTTTTTTAGGGAGAATGGCTTATTTTTGCCCTGTATGAGTAAGCCCGCGTTAACCCCACAAGAAAATAATTTTCAGGCCATTATATCGCATGCCAAAGAGTATGGATT
>CANEWV010000084.1 GCA_947442905.1 Chitinophagaceae bacterium
ACCGCCTGCTAAACAATATTCATATATTTTTTGGATACAATCAGCGTCTGGAAACTCAGATAACAATTTTTGGTCTGCACCATAAATTTGTAAATCAATAAATGCAGGTACTATGTAATGGTAAGCTGCACTAGTATCATACTGATCTTTTGAAATCGAAATGATTATTCCATCTTTTATTTCTACAGCAGCTTCTTTTATCCATTCGTTCCCGGTAAACAATGACTTTGCAGAAATAAATATTGACATAAAAAGTATTGATGTAATAAAACGAGTATTAAAGCTCAATCGAAAACGTGTCGGCGTCTTTTCCAAACGGGAATTTTTCTCTAGCTTCTAGCACAACATTTTTTTCTAATTCCATGTACACGATATCTTCATCGTCTGCTTTGTAATAGAGGACTTGTCCCATGGGGTCCACAATCATACTATCGCCACTATGGTTTATTTGATGTCCATCTTTTCCAACCCTGTTAACGCCCACTACATAGCTTTGGTTTTCTATGGAACGCGCGCACAGTAAGGTTTTCCAAGCATGGTTGCGCCTTTCAGGCCAGTTGGCTACATAGAGTAAAAGGTCATATTCGTCGGGTGATTGTTTGCGTGCCCAAACTGGAAAACGCAGGTCGTAACAAATTTGTAAACAAATTTTCCATCCGTTTACTTGTGCAATGAGTCTTTTATTACCCGCTGTATATTCCTGGTCTTCGCCAGCAAATGCAAACAAGTGTCTTTTATTGTAATAGGCCACTTGTCCGGTAGGTAGTACCCATAACAAGCGGTTATAAAATTTATTGTCTTCTTCTATAATAATGCTACCCGTTAAAATTATTTTATGAAGGGCCGCCTGCTCTATCATCCACTCTACCGTAGGGCCTTCCATGGTTTCGGCAAATAGTTTTGGTTGCATGCTAAAACCAGTAGTAAACATTTCGGGTAATACCACAATTTGTGTAGCCGCTTCAACGCTTGCTATTTTTTTTTCGAGCATCTCAAGATTGCGAAACTTGTCTTCCCAAAAAAGATCGGTTTGTATGAGGCTGATGTGTAAATTACCCATGCTGCAATTTAATAATTTTATTGAAGCCCTGCTTTTATTTTGGCAATAGCGGCCTGCACCGGCCCACTCTCAAAGCCACGGCTCAGTAGGTACTGCATCACTTTTGCCTGTCTGGCATAGCCAACTTCGCCCTTACACTTCTCCCATTTATCAAGGGCTAGTTTATGAATGGTTTGTTCGTAAGCTTCTTCTTCGATGGTGGCAAGTCCAGCTTTAATATTATACGCACTTACCCTTTTTTGCTTGAGTTCATAAGCAATTTTTACGCGCCCCCATTTTTTGGTTCTAAAATGACCACCTGCAAATAAAGTGGCAAAGCGGGTTTCGTTTAAATAGTCTTCTTCGATGAGTTTTGAAAGCAGTACCTCTACATCTTTGGTAGATAAGCCATACCCATACAACCGGTCTTTGGTTTCTTGGTGGCTTCGCTCTTGATAGGCACAGTAGTGCTTAATTTTTTGCCAAGCCTGATCCGGGGTGAGGTATTTTTTTATCATGAGCGATAAATATACAGACTTGCTGTAATTATGCCATGGTTTAGACCGCAAATCCACAACTGATTCACATAAAACACTTTGTTGTCTAATAGCCCTATTTAGAGCGCCAAAGTATTGGAATTTTGGATTAGGTTTGCAGGGTACCCATAACTCATGTAGCATGAAATTTATTGTTTCTTCTTCTTCGCTTCTAAAACACCTACAACAAATTGGTGGCGTTATTAATGCAAATACTGTTTTGCCAATTTTAGAAGACTTTTTATTTGAAATTACCGACAAAAAATTAAGCATAGTAGCAACTGATTTAGAAACAGTGATGCGTGTAGAAATGGATGTTGAAAGCAAGGCCAATGGTCGTGTTTGTATTCCTGCTAAAATCTTGTTGGATTCACTAAAAAATATTGCTGATCAACCACTCACTTTTAATATCGATAAAAACTTTGCTGTTGAAATTACCAGCGATAATGGTAAGTATAAAGTGATGGGTGAAAATCCAGATAACTTTCCTAAAGAACCATCTGCAGATGACACCAGCAGTTTTGATATGACAAGTGGCGCTTTATTAACGGCTATCAATAAAACATTGTTTGCTGTTAGTAATGATGATTTACGTCCAGCTATGACGGGTGTATTTTTTGAACTATCAACAACAGGCGTTCAATTTGTTGCTACCGATGCGCACAGACTAGTTCGTTATAAAAGAACAGATGCAAAAGCACCAAAAACAGATTCGTTTATTGTGCCGCGCAAACCACTTAACTTATTAAAAAACGCGTTACCAGATAACGAAGATCCAATTACCATTAGCTATAACAGCAATCATTTATTTGTGAACCATGGTTCTACACAAATGATTTGTAGACTTATTGATGCGCGTTTCCCAGACTATAAAGTGGTGATACCTGCAGACAATCCGTACAAGCTAATTGTTAACAAACATGATTTCCAAAATGCATTACGTCGTGTAAATGTATTTAGTAATAAGAGCACCAATCAAGTGGCGCTAAACATTACTGGCAGCGAGTTACAGATGGCTGCTCAAGATGTTGATTTTAGTTTTGAAGGTAATGAGCGCATGAATTGTATGTATGATGGGGAAGATTTACAAATCGCTTTCAATGCAAAGTTTTTAATTGAAATGTTAAACGCTGCAGACACTGATGATGTAAAAATGGAATTATCTACTTCTACAAAAGCAGGACTTATCAAACCAACCGAGCAAGGTGCTGGTGAAGATTTACTGATGCTTGTGATGCCGCTCATGTTAAATAATTAATAGCATATGCTAGAAAATTTAATTGAATATTTTAACCAGATACCAAGTACGCACCGCGCACTTATTTTAGCTGGTGGTATTACTTTATTTTGGATTATAGAGGGAGCCATTCCGCTGTTTTCATTTTCATACCACAAGTGGAAACACGCGGTTGTAAATTTCTTTTTTACAGCTACAACCATTGTTATCAATTTTGCTTTTGCACTTGTCATTGTAAAAGCATCAGATTGGGCCGTGGCTGGGAAATTTGGCTTACTACAAATGGTTGAAATGCCTACCTGGGTATTTATGATTGGTGGGTTAATGCTTTTAGATTTAGTAGGCGCATGGTTCATTCATTTTATAGAACATAAAATAAAAATCTTGTGGAAATTTCACATGGTGCATCACGCCGATACCCATGTAGATACCACAACGGCAAATAGACACCACCCAGGCGAAAGTGTTTTTAGGGTTGTGTTTACCCTTATAGGTGTGGTTGTTTGCGGCGCGCCCATGTGGCTTGTAATGCTCTACCAAAGTTTAAGCGCAGTGTTTTCTCAATTTAACCACGCCAATATTAGACTTCCTTTGTGGCTGGATACGGCTATTAGCTATGTGATTGTGTCTCCCAATATGCACAAAGTGCACCATCATTATATGCGTCCTCAAACCGATTCTAACTACGGCAATATCTTTTCTATTTGGGACCGCCTTTTTGGAACTTTTGATGCTACGCCTATGGAAAACTTACGGTATGGCCTCGATGTACTCGATGATCGCACCGATGAAAGTTTGGCCTATCAGTTAAAAGTGCCTTTTGACAAATCGGTGAAGACAGATTATTAAATATGCCGTTTCTTTGCATCACAATTTGATGTTCATGAAAATTTGTGCTTTTATTCCTGCTAGATATGCTGCTACGCGCTTTCCTGCTAAACTCATGCAGCCGCTAGGAGATAAAACCGTTATTCGTCATACCTACGACAACACGCTTGCAACTGGTTTATTTACCGATGTATTTGTAGTAACGGATAGTGCTATTATTTTTGATGAAATCACCAGCCATGGTGGTAAAGCTATCATGAGTGTTAAGGAACATGAAAGTGGTAGCGACCGAATTGCAGAAGCGGTTGCCAATTTAGATATTGACGTG
Organism: Chitinophagaceae bacterium; assembly: GCA_947442905.1. The sequence continues at coordinate 3,969 of CANEWV010000084.1, forward strand.
GTGGTAAACGTACAAGGTGACGAACCTTTTGTAAAAAAAGAACCACTTCAAAAATTACTAGAAGTATTTAAAGACAGTAATGAAAATGTGCGCGTAGCATCGCTGATGCAAATGCTCACTTCACAGCAAAATATTGATGATCCTAACTATGTAAAAGTTGCGATTGATAAAAAATGTAATGCCTTGTTTTTTTCGCGCAGCGTGATACCTTATCCTAGAAGCACGGATGCTGCTATTGTTTATTACGAACATATTGGCGTGTATGCTTTTAAAAAAGAAGCGCTGCTTGCATTTACCAATTGGGAAATGACGCCACTGGAAGCCGCAGAAAAAATTGAGTGCCTGCGTTATTTAGAAAACGGCGTGCCTATAAAAATGGTGGTAACAAATTATATGGGCGTAGAAATTGATACCCCTCAAGATTTAGAAAAAGCAGCCAAGCTTTTACAACAATAATTACGTGAAATAAAACAAAGCGATATGAGTTTTAGAAATTTTAAAATGGTTGACTATGTAGTGTATGGACGCGGTAGTTTTAATCAATTAGACGAAATATTAGCACCCAATAGAAAAGGCGGTGCCCCAATGATATTTTTGGTGGATCATTTTTTTGAAGGTAAGCCGCTCATACAAAGAATCCCTCTTACAGGAAAAGATAAAATTGTTTTTGCAGACGTTACCCATGAGCCCAAAACCGGACAGGTAGACGCTTTGGCGGCATCACTGCGCGATGAGTTTGGTACCGTTAGTGGTATTATTGGTATTGGTGGTGGCTCTACGATGGACCTTGCAAAAGCGGTTGCGCTTATGATGACAAACCCCGGATCATCGGCAGATTATCAGGGTTGGGACCTTGTAAAACAAGCGGGCGTTTATAAAGTGGGTATTCCAACATTATCTGGAACAGGCGCCGAAGTGAGTAGAACAACCGTGTTAACAGGTCCTGTGCGTAAGCTGGGCATGAATTCAGATTTTACACCGTTTAATCAAATTGTACTCGATCCAGATTTAGCAAAAGACGCGCCAGCAAATCAGCGTTTTTACACGGGCATGGATTGTTATATACACTGCATCGAATCATTAGAAGGCACGTACTTAAATGAATTTAGTAAGAGCTATGGCGAAAAGGCATTAGATCTTTGTAGAAAAGTATTTGTAGAAAAAAATACTTGGGATGATGAATGTGACGAACAATTAATGATGGCATCTTTTGCAGGTGGTATGAGTATTGCGTATAGTCAGGTAGGTGTTGCGCATGCAGTGAGTTATGGACTTAGTTATTTACTAGGCACCAAACACGGTATTGGTAACTGTATTGTGATGAATCATTTAGAGGAGTATTACCCAGCAGGTGTTAAAGAATTTAAATTCATGGTAGAAAAAAATAACATCGATATTCCAGAAGGTATTTGTGCTGGATTATCAGATCAAGATTTTAATACCATGATAGATATTTCATTAAGTCTAAAACCACTTTGGGAAAACGCACTTGGTAAAGATTGGGAAACCATTATGACCAGACAAAAACTGCGCGCTTTATACGAAAAGCTATAATGCAAGCGTTGTTATAATAGATTAACAGATAGGGCCGTAATAAGCCCTATCTTTGTTTATAGACACATTAAATATTTTATTTTGAAGTTTATTGATTTAGGGTTGGATCAGCGGATACTGGATGGTATTGATGCGATGGGTTACGAGACGGCAACACCGGTGCAACAACAAGTAATGGTTCCCATATTAGAAGGAAAAGATATTATAGCTGCGGCGCAAACGGGCACGGGTAAAACCGCTGCGTTTTTACTACCACTCTTACATAGATTACTCACCACACAACACGACTCACACGATATCAATGCACTTGTGATTGTTCCAACGCGTGAGTTAGCGATTCAAATTGCAGAAAGCTTAGAAGGCCTTTCTTATTTTACCGATGTAAGTTCTATTGCCGTTTATGGTGGTGGCGACGGAAGTTCTTTTGCCGCAGAAAAAAAAGCATTGAATACCGGTGTTGATATTGTGGTGTGCACACCGGGCCGTATGATTGCGCATTTAAACATGGGTTATGTAAAACTAAAGGGCTTAAAATATTTAGTGCTTGATGAGGCAGACCGTATGCTAGACATGGGTTTCAACGATGACATTCAAAAAATAATTTCTTTTTTACCGGCAAAAAGACAAAACCTTTTATTTTCTGCAACCATGCCTGTAAAAATGCGTGACCTTGCTAGAAAAATATTAACGAACCCGGTAGAAATAAATATTGCGATTTCAAAACCACCAGAACAAATTATACAAAAAGCATTTATTGTGTACGAACCACAAAAAGTGCCGATTATAACAGACATGCTTAGCAGCAATGTGTATAAAAATGTAATTGTGTTTTGTTCTAAAAAACAAAACGTAAAACAACTTACACAAGAATTAAAACGCGCCAAACTTGCTGCCGAAGAAATTCATTCGGATCTGGATCAAAAGCAAAGAGAGCAAGTGCTTCAAGATTTTAGAAACCACAAACTTTCTATACTAGTAGCTACCGATATTTTAAGCAGGGGTATTGATATTGAAGAAATTGACCTTGTTATAAATTATGACGTCCCTAACGATGGTGAAGATTATATTCACCGCATTGGCCGTACGGCCCGCGCAGCCACCACTGGAACGGCTTTCACGCTTGTAAGTGAGCAGGAACAATATAAGTTTTTGGCCATCGAAGAGCTACTAGGCGCCCCCGTAACAAAGGGTACGGTCCCTCCCGAATTTGGCGATACACCGGCGTATGCACCCAAGCAACGAGGCAGAGGTAATTTTAAGCAAAGACCGGGTACCAAAAAGCGTTAAATAATTTAGCAGATATGCAAAAAACGTTTTAATTTATACTTCAATTAAAACGCTTGCCATGTCTACAAGACGAAACTTTTTACAAAACGCAGGTCTCTTAACGGGAGGCTCTGTACTTGCATCTGCGCTCGGTAATGAGAGCTTTGCTTATTTTAAAAATAGTATCATGCCATCGGACCGTGTTAACATTGGTGTGATTGGTTTAAATGGTATGGGATGGGCCAACGCCTCTACTGCCATGCGCCTTCCAGGCGTTGTCATTGCTGCACTTTGTGACATTGACACCACCGTTATTGATGGAAGAATTGC
>CANEWV010000085.1 GCA_947442905.1 Chitinophagaceae bacterium
TAATGTGACCGCTGCAAGGCGCTATTGTTAATTGGTGTGGTCATAAATATGGTTATCGAAACTTTGATAGTGTTGATCAGAGTAAAAATACTGGTCCTTGGGGCATTTTATTAATGGGAGAATTATTTCAAAACAACCATCACCACAAAAAAGACGATGCCAATTTTGCCAAAAAATGGTTTGAGTTTGATATTACGTATCAGGTAATGCGATTATTTAATTATTTAGGAATCATACAGTTACGCCGCTCGTAATAAGGACTAAAGCATATTAGATGGTCACCATTGCTTTTGACGATATTTACGCACATCCGCTACCAGAGAATCACCGTTTTCCCATGTTAAAATATGAGCTAATTCCAGCTCAATTACTACATGAAGGCACTTATACTGCTGAGCAGTTTTTTAAGCCTAAAGCATGTGCCCCAGAGGTCATATTAAAAACGCATGATGCGGCTTATTATCAAAAATTAATCTCCTTACAATTAAGTGCTTCTGAACAAAGAGCAATTGGTTTTCCTCAGTCAGAGGCCCTTATTCAACGAGAGCTCATTATAACACAGGGCACTATCGATTGCAGTATTGCGGCCCTTACAAATGGAATTGCACTCAACGTTGCTGGAGGAACCCATCATGCTTTTGCTGATAGAGGAGAAGGGTTTTGTATACTCAATGATATGTGTGTTGCAGCCAATTATTTATTGGATCATAAGTATTGTAAGAAAATTATGATTGTGGACTTAGATGTGCATCAAGGTAATGGCACGGCAAAAATCATGGAAAATAATAATCATGTATTTACATTTAGTATGCATGGCGCAACCAACTATCCTTTCCGTAAAGAAAAATCAGACTTAGATATTGGACTCGCTGATGGAACTATGGGTGAATTGTATTTGTCTATTTTAGAAGATACGCTTCCTAAACTCATAAGTCAAGTAAAACCTGATTTGGTTTTTTATTTATCGGGGGTAGATATTTTGGAAACGGATAAGTTTGGAAAACTAAAAGTAAGTTTAGACGAGTGTAAACGTCGCGACGAATTTGTACTATCAAGCCTTAAAAAAAATAATATTCCTATTGTTGTAGCACTCGGAGGCGGCTATTCGCCAGATGTTAAAACAATTGTAGAAGCACATTGCAACACATTTAGATTGGCTGCTGATTTATTTTAAAAACTATACCGTAAGCTTGTAACTAAATTACTTCCGGCAGCAACAATTCCGGAAGAATACGGCCTGTAGCGTTGATTGGTAATGTTTTCCCATCCAAGGTGTATTTGGAATTTACCAATATTGTAATTCGCTTTTAGATTGATTGTATACCAGCTAGGGCAGAATGGTTTTCCATTCTTATCTAACGCATAAATAGCTGTTTTTGCTTTTTCACTAGGCGCTAAATTTTCGCTATTTATTTGACCATTAAACTGCGTGTTTAGTTCAAATGCAAACTTATTTTTTTGCCACTGAACAGCACTACTTCCAAATAAAGGTGGTGCATGCCTAAGCGGTACTTGTTCATTTTTTACATCATCCGTTTCATGTCCTTCTATCCAGTTAAGTTTTGTCTGCCATTTTATGTGCTTATTCAAAAATAGTTCCCAACCTAATTGTACGCCCCAAACTTTTGCATTCGCTACATTTTGTATGGCGTTTACGCTGCTTTTTGTTCCATCATACATAATAGAGTCTTGCCCGTTAAAACTAAAAGGTCTATTGGTTAAGGCATTGTTTAGTGTTGTTGTAAAAACAGATAGGTAATAGTTTATTTTTTCTGGTTTATTATACTGTACTCCAATTTCATAGTTCCAAGCATATTCCGGTTTTAGTTGATTGTTGGGTACAACAACATTGCCGGGAGCGGATTCAAAAACTTTTCCAATATCATCTATGTTTGGCATTCTAAAGCCTGTAGAAGCAAGCGCGTTTAGTTGTAAACGTTCGCTAGGTTTAAACACGAGTCCAATATTTCCTGTGAGGTTGCTATTAGTAATGTTGGACGATGTAAATGGAAATCTAAAAAACGTAGTATCAAAACTAGCTTTTGTTTGACCTGTGTTGTAGCGTAATCCAGTAGAAAAATTTAGTTTATCATTAATTTCTTTTTTGTAGCTGGTATACACTGCAAAGGAATTCCAAGTAGCGCCATCGGGATAGCGAGTTGCCACTTTAGTTTGTAGGTTATTTGCAATATTTACATTAACAGCTTTTGATCCTACTACATTGCCTACCCATTCTGCTCCGTAAAAAATTTCATCATCTTCATTAATAGCGTTTGTAAAATCTACATTGATTGATGTGGCGTCTACATTTTCAGTTTGTGTTCTTTGGTTGTTATTGTTTCGTCTACGGTCTATTCTACTTTCTTCATATTGTTGATAAGCGACAACTAGTTTTGCTTCATTGTACAAAGCAGTTGTTTTTTTATGCAGTATTTGAAAATTTTGCATGGTCCAAAATTGTGGCCCATAATTCCATTCGGCAAAACGTAAATTACCAGCAGCATATTCAATTAATCTATCGTAACGTGGAATATTTCCAGTTTTTGAATAATGGAATCCGTATTGAATATCCCAATCCTCGCTTGGTTTATACCTTAATTTAGTAAGTAGGTTATTTTGATGATACCCAGATTGTTTTTGAATATACGGATTTGTATTTTTTATAACTACATCTTGATTACCAACACGCTCGATATATTCTTTACGTAAATAATTGTCTTGACCTCCATTTTTACCCATTTGTAAGTCTCCAAAATCACTGGTAGTAAAGCTGGTTAAAAAAGAGAACTTATTTGAAGCAATATTTATATTGGCGTGCGCAGTTTTTTCTTGATTGGCAGATGCGTACCTAACAAATGCATCACCTTTTATGAGCGTTTTATTTTCAGTAGAAAATTTTGGTTGTAGTGTATGAAAGTCCATTACTCCCCCAATAGCGTCACTTCCATACATTAAAGATCCCGGTCCAAAAATAACTTCCGCATCTTCGAGTGCTAAAGGATCAAAGGAAATAATATTTTGTAAATTTCCACTTCTGTAAATGGCGTTATTCATTCTCACTCCGTCTACCACCATTAATACACGGTTGGTTGCAAATCCTCTAATCATTGGGCTACCGCCACCCATCTGACTTTTTTGTATAAATACTTCACCCGTTACACCAATAGCATCAGCCATGGTTTGTGGATTTTGTAAACGTTGCTGCTTAAAATTAAATTTAGTAATGCGGTTGGGAACTTCATTAATTTTTCTTTCCCAACGGTTGTAATAAACGCTAACGGGGCTTAGGTTATTTGTTGTGTCTTTGCTTACTTGGGCAAATAAATAGGGAAGCGGTAAGAAAATTAAAATAACAGCTAATATGCTGTTTCTAGTATGGATGTAATTAATCTTCAAGCCTATTTATTGATCGATTTAATTTATACAGTATGAATTATCCCATAATTGTTCATCTCTTTGTTCTATATGGGGTGTTTTTACAAAATTAGCGTAAACTTCTCTTCAATTTTAAGCAAAATCGTAATCGAATCATTTAATTTTGTCAGATGTTAATGCGATTGTTGGCTTTTGTCGTTTTGATTCTCATATCAGATTACTCTTTTTCACAAAGTGATAGCACGGCTAGATTTAAGCTGAGTGGTTATTTAGAAACCTATTATAGTTTTGATTTTTTAAAACCCACAACAACCCCTAAGCCAGATTATAATTACAATTATAAAAACCACAATCAGGTAAGTGTAAATCTAGCATTTGTAAAAGCGAATTATACGTCTAAAAAATTTAGATCCAATTTAGCATTGATGCTTGGAGATTATGCTAAATATAATTTAAGTAGTGAGCCTGGTTGGGCCAAGCCCTTGTTTGAAGCAAACGTTGGATATAAGCCGTTTAAACAGCAGAATATTTGGATTGATGCTGGTGTAATGCCTTCTCACATTGGTTTTGAAAGTGCTATTGGGGGTGATTGCTATAATGTTACCAGGAGTATTTTAGCCGAAAATTCGCCGTATTACGAGTCGGGTATTAAGGTAAGTTATACCGACCCCAAACAAAATTTATATATCGCTTTTTTAGTACTTAATGGGTGGCAAAAAATTGAAATACCGAGTTCAAATTTTACACCGAGTGTGGGTGTTCAAATAAATTACAAAGCCGCTAAAAATCTCACCCTTAACTACAGCAATTTTATTGGGACCATAAACCTTGATCCAGTAAAGGCACTCAGAACTTTTCATAATTTGTTTGCTATATATGAAGCTACGGAGCGCAGCTCTTTTATATTTGGCTTTGATATAGGCACTCAAAAATCAAAACAAACAAATACTGCCATTTGGTATACGCCTGTAGTTATTTCAAAAATTAAGCTTAATAGTAAGCATACCATTGCTGGTAGGGTAGAGTATTATCATGATAAAAATGAAATCATCATTCCTACGGCTACACTTAATGGTTATCAGACTTTTGGGGCATCTATAAATTATGATTATCAAATCTCACCCAAAATACTTTGGCGTACAGAGCTGAAGCGTTATACTTCAAAAGACCGGGTATTCAACTACACTCAGCAGCAGGGTAATCATACCGCTGGCACCATGGCGTTTATTGTAAGATTGTAAGCGACTAAAATTCAAGTTTTTCTCTACAAAATTTGCGTTTAAAAGGGAATGAGCTTAATTTCACAAATAATAACAAACATTAGTTAATGGGAAAGATATTGGTTATTGGCGCAGGTGGGCAATTGGGTACAGAACTTACGAAAGCTTTGGCGGAGAAATTTGGCAATGAAAATATCATCGCTACAGATTTTCAGGAAGCGGTAAAAGAAAAATTTAATTATTGCGGGTTTGAAACATTAAACGTGATGGATAAAGCAGCGCTCGCTTCAATTGTTGAAACACATAGCGTTACTCAAATCTATCATTTAGCTGCTATACTTTCTGCGGCCGGTGAAAAAAATCCATTACAGGCCTGGGATTTAAATATGGTTGGCTTGCTCAATGTTTTAGAGATTGCTAAAACTCATACAATAGAAAAAGTATTTTGGCCTAGTTCGATTGCTGTTTTTGGGCCTAATACCATTCAGGAACAAACGCCTCAACAAATATTTAAAGATCCTAACACAGTGTATGGGATTTCTAAATTAGCGGGTGAACACTGGTGCGAATACTATTACAATACCTACGGCGTAGATGTTAGAAGCATTAGGTACCCAGGTTTAATTGGCTATAAATCTTTACCAGGTGGCGGTACAACAGATTATGCGGTTGATATTTATCATAAAGCGGCGTTATCTGAAAAGTTCACTTGTTTTTTAGATAAAGACACCTATTTGCCCATGATGTATATGGATGATGCCATTAACGCTACATTACAATTAATGGATGCAGATAAAGAAAGTTTAAGTATCAGAACGAGTTATAATATTTCGGGGATGAGTTTTTCTCCAAAAGAAATTTATGAAAGTATATTGGCTTTTTATCCGAATTTTGAAATTGAATACCAGCCTGATTTTAGACAACAAATTGCCGATAGTTGGCCAAACAGTATCGATGATAGTGTTGCTAGAAAAGACTGGAACTGGAAGCCTGCCTACGATTTAACAAATATGACAGCTACCATAGTAAAAAATTTGCCAGAATATTTCAATTACAATACAACAAAGTAATTTATGTACGATCAATTTAAACCAGTATTGGTTAAGGAGTTAGAAGGAATTAAAGAGGCTGGACTATTTAAAAACGAAAGAATTATTACATCACCGCAAGCGGCAGAAATTACCATTGAGGGTGGTCAACAAGTTTTAAATTTTTGTGCCAATAACTACTTAGGTTTATCGTCTCATCCAAAAGTTATTGAAGCGGCTAAAGCGGCTATTGATTCACATGGTTTTGGATTATCATCCGTACGATTTATTTGTGGCACGCAAGACATTCATAAAATACTAGAACAAAAAATATCTGAATTTTTAGGCACAGAAGATACCATTTTATATGCCGCGGCTTTTGATGCGAATGGAGGTGTATTTGAGCCGCTATTTGGTGAAAAGGATGCCATTATATCTGATGCACTAAATCATGCTTCTATTATTGACGGCGTAAGGCTTACAAAGTCTATGCGCTACCGTTATGAGCATAACTCGATGGAGGATTTAGAAGTAAAATTAAAAGAAGCTATCGCTGCCGGTGCACAACAAAAAATTATTGTAACAGATGGTGCTTTTTCTATGGATGGCACTATTGCTCAATTGGATAAAATTGTTGAATTGGCTGAAAAATATGAGGCGCTGGTAATGACTGACGAATGTCATTCATCTGGATTTTTAGGAAAAACGGGAAGAGGTGTTCACGAATTAAAAGGTGTGATGGGAAGGGTTGATATTATTACAGGTACACTTGGTAAAGCATTAGGTGGCGCATCGGGTGGATTTACTTCTGGACGTAAAGAAATTATTGAACTATTAAGACAGCGTTCTAGACCTTATTTATTTTCAAATACATTAGCGCCTTCTATAGCTGGAGCTTCTATTGCTGTTTTTGATTTACTATCTCAAACCACAACACTTAGAGATACATTAGAAGAGAATACCCAGTATTTTAGAGAAAAAATTACGGCTGCGGGCTTTGATATAAAACCTGGCACACACCCAATCGTTCCTATTATGTTATACGATGCGGTGGTGTCTCAAAAAATGGCGGAAAAATTATTAGAAAAAGGTATTTATGTAATTGGCTTTTACTATCCGGTTGTTCCAAAAGGGCAAGCAAGAATTAGGGTACAAATATCTGCAGCACATACGAGGGTACATCTAGATCATGCGATTGCGGCATTTATAGAAGTAGGAAAAGAGTTAGGAGTTATACAATAAATTTTATGTACTCCTATAATTTCGTTGTTTTATAAATTTTAATTAAGCCATCATTTTCGCTACTTGTAACAATTAAACTTTGTTTAATTGGACTTTTTGATGCAGGTATAAATATGATACCTTCTGGCGCATCACCTGTTTTGAACATTTTTATAAATACAGGTGTTGTTGGGTTTGTGATATCGTAAATCGCAAACGCATCCGCTCTTTCA
>CANEWV010000086.1 GCA_947442905.1 Chitinophagaceae bacterium
AGTTTTCATGTAAGCAACACCCATTTTGCTACTCAAGTAAGGGTCTTCTCCATAGGTTTCTTCGGTGCGTCCCCATCTTACGTCAGTTGCGATATTAATAACCGGAGAAAGTATTTGTCTAATGCCTCTAATTTTTGATTCTTTAGCAATAGCTCCTGCTACAGCTTCCATGGTGCTTGTTTTAAAAGTAGCAGCTAGTCCAATGCTTTGTGGGAATATGGTAGAACCCTGTCTAACAAGGCCGTGTAGCGCTTCGTCAAAAGGTAGCATGGGAATGCCAAGTCTGGTGCTGTCCATAAAAAACCGCTGTATGGTATTCACTTTTTTAGCAAGGCTTACAGCAGTTTCTGTTGCATTGTATTGTAACATTTGTTGTGCGCCTTCTCCACCTGCAGATGCAGCACTTACTTGAAATCCAAACAGTCCGTCTTTATATTTTGGAGCATCTCCTGGTTTGATGTCGCCAGGTATCATAAATAACTGCCAAAATTTTTCGGTAGGCGTCATTCGATCCAATAAGTCTTTGACTCTTTCGTTGATGGGTGCTCTACTATTTTTGTAGAGTGGAATGGTTTGCGCATCAACGGTTGATGTAACAATGATTTGGATTAAAATCAGGTATACCAATCGAGTAAAAATTTTGCGGGTAGTTGTCCTTATTGTGTTCATATTTATGCTTCGTAGTCGTTTAAAAAATTGATGAGTTTTTGTACTGCTTTTTTTCTGTGGCTAAATTTATTTTTTTCTGAAATATCCATGTTAGCAAAAGTAGTAACACTGCCCTCAGGAATAAAAATGGGATCGTAACCAAATCCATTAGTGCCATCTTGTGCGGTAGTAATGTGACCTTTGCAAATACCTTCAAATTGATATTCTTTTCCACCAATAATGAGTGAAACAACGGTTCTAAACCTTGCTGCTCTAGAAGGCTTGTTTGTTAGTTCCGCTAATAATTTATCAATATTGTCCTGCATGTTCCGGCCTTCTCCTGCATACCTCGCAGATTTTACACCAGGTGCACCGCCAAGTGCCTCCACTTCTAGTCCTGTATCTTCACTAAATACGGCTTCGTTAGTGAGCTTGTAAATAGTGGAAGATTTTTCTGTGGCATTGGCTTCTAAAGTATCATGTGGTTCTGGAATGTCAATATCAATGCCCATTTCTTGCAAAGTAAAAATTTCAAATTTTTGATGGCTAAGGTGTTTAATTTCCTCTACCTTGTTTTTATTATTAGTTGCAAAAATTATTTTCATCTACTACTGGATATTAAATGTCTTTTTAAGTGCATTCCAAAGTTTCCCTTTCTCTAATTTTGCTGCATCTGTTTTTACAAGCATTGATTGTAATGGTGCAGAAAATAAAAGGGTACAATTGTCATATTGCTGTACTTGATACTGCGGCACTTCAAAAGGAAGTGCAATGCTTGCCGCAGCTATATCAAATAAAATAATAGTGTTAGGTTGTAGTTCTGTTTTTATTTGCGCGTAGTTAATAGCTTGATTGGCCGTATTCACAATGGCAACGTCGCCCATGTTAAGTTTACACGCGGCCAAAATGGCTGTTAAAAATTGTAAAGATTCGTCTGCAACATGAACGGCTGAACTATCTTTCAATAAGATGGTTATCTTTTTTTGATTGTCACCTAAAAAACCAATGGGTTTTATAGGTTGCGCTTCCTCAGCAGCAGGTATACTAGCCGCGCTCTTTTTTGTTTCAGTGGTTAGAGGGCGTTTGCTGCTCTCTTTAGCGTCCACTAATACGAGGTCGTCTTTATATAAAGAGGCTATAACAAAGGGAGGAAGCAAATTATTTTCAGAATTCATAGCAGATTTACAATATTAACGATTGTTAGTTTTTATTTTTTTTGTTTCTTTGCACCAAATATAAAACTATGGCAGCAGCACTTGACGTAAAGATTGAAAAAGTTCAGCACAGTAGGTTAGCAAATACAACGCTCGAAAATATTCCTTTTGGTCGTGTTTTTACAGATCATATGTTTGAGGCTGACTATATAGATGGAGTTTGGACAAATGTGGTGATTAGGCCTTATCAGCCGCTGCAGTTTGATCCTTCATTGGCTGCACTTCATTATGGGCAATCCATTTTTGAAGGCGTTAAAGCATATAAGAGTGATGCTGGCGAGGTTCATATTTTTAGACCTCAAGATAATTTTAGAAGATTCAATATTTCTGCAGCGCGTATGTGTATGCCAGAAGTTCCAGAAGCGATATTTATGGAAGGGATGCGCCTTCTCATTGATATAGATAGAGACTGGGTTCCGGCAATGTCGGATCATTCTTTATATATCAGACCCTTTATGTTTGCGACCGATCCAGTTATTGGCGTAAAACCTTCTGATAATTATAAGTTCATGATATTGTTAAGTCCTACTGGGCCTTACTATAGCACCCCTATGAAAATTTATGTAGAAGAAACATACACAAGAGCTGCTCCGGGTGGTGTTGGTTTTGCAAAAAATGCGGGTAATTATGCGGCAAGTATGCTTGCAACACAAAAGGCAAAAGAGGCTGGTTATGATCAAGTATTATGGACCGATGCTTTTGAACATAAGTACTTACAAGAAGTAGGTACCATGAATGTGTTTTTTGTTATAGGCAACAAAGTGGTTACCCCTGAATTAACAGAAGGAACTATTTTAGAGGGTGTTACAAGAGACAGTGCCATCACGGTTTTAAAAGAGATGGGTATGGAAGTGCAGGAAGTAAAAATAACCATTGATGAACTGATTGCTTTCCAAAAACAAGGTATTTTATATGAAGTTTTTGGAACTGGAACGGCTGCTACTATTTCAAAAATTAAAGAACTTCGCTATAAAGATTATAGCATGCATTTCGATACAGATAAGGCAGGTGTTGCCAAAGAATTAAAAGACAGACTCACTGCTATCAGGTATGCAACAGCTCCAGATACGCACCACTGGTTGTTTAAAGTTTAATAAACTGTTTCAGTAAATAGTTTTTCCCTGCTTTAATCACTGCAACATAAGAGCCCGCTTTTAAGTGTGGTACTTCTATGCTTGCAAATCCGTTTTTACTTGCGGCAAATGTTTTGTTTTGTAATAGTGTGCCATCTATGCTATGTATGGATATTTGGTATACTAGTGGTTCTCTAAATGAATAACGGATTCCTAATTGATAGTGTACAGGGCTCGGTGTAATAGTTGCTATAATAGGATCTTCCTGCCTTGGGGGTGGCGGTGGTCCAGTAATTTCAAAACGTTTCTCTCCAGCACTTGTACTGTCTTTGCTTATCTCAAAAGTATAACTGCTATCTTGTAATATTTTTTGATACCTATTTAATAGTTTGTCGTGTAGGTAGGCTTCCATATCATATGCAATAACAAAAACTGTGCAAACCAATTTGTATTTGCCAGTTTTGTTGGACGCTATACCTAATGGAATAAAAAGGTTGTTGTTAAAGGGTCTTGCATCGATACAAAGGGCTATACTATCTCTCGAAATGGAATAAAGTGATATTTTATTTTCGTTTATTTTTTCGGCGTCCCATTTTTCAAACCGGCTACTGGCGCTGTCAATGCCTAAAATTTCTAGTTTATCCAATAAGCTATTTTCTTGCATAAGGGCTAGGCTTATATGTGCGTATTCACTTTTGTAGCGAATGGTATCGGGTGTTTCATTTTGATGAACCTTGGTTCGTTCTTCATAAAATAAATAACCTGCAGTCTCCGCTGTATTTTTAATAATAAAACCTTCTAGTTTTTGAATGACCCTTGGATGTCTAAATGCCTTAGCGGTATAATTGCCAGTGGCACCAAGGCCTGCATCCCAGTACCAGTAATACTTTCCAATGCTGCTGCTACTTGAGATTTTACTGACATCTATGTTAGCAGGGTATGGGTTTCCGGTTAAATAATAGCGGGTTAATGGGTGAGCAGGAAAGCCCATTTCTAAGGGCCCATGTTGTGGTATGCCTTGTGCCCAAACATCCACCCATGAATCTTGTTTTTTTGTTTCAACAAAAGGCGTTTCGTTTATTATATTCGAACTATTTTTCGGGTACAACCAAATTTTAATAGCGCTGTTAGCTTCCAGGTAACTGCTGTCCATTTTTGTAAATGGTTGAAATACTAATTGTGTTTTATGGTTGGATGCAGTATCTAAATAATAGCTAGATGGGTGATTGTGTATGGCGCTGTCAAAACCATTGCTGGAGCGGTTGTTGCCCGTTATGGCGATACTATTTTTAAGGCTTTGTAAACTAGATGTATTTGAAAAGGGTAGTGATAATAATTTTGTTTGCCCTTCTAGTAAATGATACATTTTATGTACGGTAATGGGTCCTATTATTTTTGTGTTATTGCCGGAGGGGTTAATTTGCGCATTTGCTAGCATGGTAATATGCCTCGTTTGTAAGCTGCCGTTAAATAGGGTGACGCTATTTTCAATAATGACTGAATCTAAAAATTGTACTTTATTTTTTGTGTATATTTGTAGGGTATGGATACGGTCATTTTTAAAAACATTTGGACGAATAGTTACACTGTCTTTTTCTATGTAGATAGTTCCACGTGATGCATCAATGGTGCCAGCACCAAGCACTGCAGTAGGCCAGTGCAATGCACCGTTTACAACAATGCTTGCAAATGAGTCCACCATCATTGTTTTGGCTGTATTGAACTGATTTGGAAATGCTTCACTAATTACTATTTGACTGCCTTGTTGCACCAAAACATGGGTGCTACTATCTGGTACGATGCCGCCACACCAATTACTACCTATTTGCCATAGCGCATTTTGCGCACCCATCCATAAGCCATTATTTTTTACCTGAACAACAATAACATTACTAGTATCGGTGCATGAAAAACGGGTGGCTATTCTTTTAAATAAGGTGCTCCTTTGTAAGGCACCCGATTGGTAATTGTATGCATTGTTAATGGCTGTAATCATTTTAAATAGTACAGCAGTATCTTCTTTGAAAAGCCAATGATAGCTTGTGTTTGCTGGATTACTACCTGTAAAAAGTGTGGGCGCAAAACCTTTGCAAATGATTTGATCTCCTATAATGGTATTGTCTACAATTGTGCTATCTAATTGAAATATTATTTTTTTAAAACTGCTATTGATGCCGTCCGATATTTCGATAATAGCACTATCCATTCCTGCATGTACATTGGATGGTATAAATGTTAGGACTCTTGGATAAGAACTATCGCTTACCGTTTTCTTCGAAAACGGTAAGCCCAAAATTTCCCCCTGCGTAGGAGTAAGCCTTAGCTTCCAAATTACCGTTTCGCTACTATCTGTTTGCATCACACCTATTGCTCCAGGCGTTATGGCTACCGGCCGTTTGCAGCTATGTAAGCGTAATGTGCTGGTGTCTATAAAAGCAGGCGCTACTGCATCAATTTTGACTTGTAAAAAACGGGTGTTACTGGTTATTATTCCGTTACAATAATTAAAGGCGGCGTCTCTAATGGTGCCCGTGTCACTATTAATAGTAGGATACAAATTGAATCCATTTTTTACGAGGTCGCCATTTTTAATGAGGTATGAAAAATGCCATTCGTTGGTACCCGATCCTTTGGTGTATACAAGATTTTTTGCACTGTCCGAAATGGTAGCTACTAAGTAAGGTGTAAAAGCACTGCTGTTTAAAAAGCAAGGTTCCGAAAAAATAATTTTAGCCGTAAGTGTATCGCCGGTGGTGTATGTTTTTGGTATGGGTGGTATGACCTCAAACACACTGGGGGCGGTATTGTCAGGCATGGTAAGTGCTTTACAAATTAATTGTTGCAGTGCCATGCCATCATCATTTCCAATGTCATCTTTGTCTTGCCATTTTAAAATCAGTTGTTCGCCAGGTTTCCAATTTAAATTGAATAGCGTGTCTTTTTTTCGTTGCTGATTAATGGTTAAAAGTCCATTAAGGGCTGAGGTTCCTGTACTTGTTTGAACCGAATAAAAATTCAGTGCTGTATCTTTTTTTGTAATGGTATCTAAAACATTATTTGTTGGACTTGTTGCATAAGAAAAGGTCCATTCGCCCGATTTACCACTGCCGCCTTTTCGCCACTGCGCAGCTATTATTTCTATTTCAAATAGATCGATAATCGTGTTTGAAATATTGGTAAAAACAATACCAAAAACATAGGAGCCCGCGCTGCTCGCAAGGCTTCCAAGCCCTCTGGTAGCAGCGTTTGTAGCCCCAATTGCTGGTCCGTAACTAAAAATGCCGCTAGTAGCATTAGATCCAGAACTGGTGGCAAAATTGAGTACTGCATTACTACCACCTGTTTGCGCAATAAATAAACCAGATAGTGCTGGATGTAGGCTTCCCAAATAATAGGGCCCCTTGCCAGATATGCCGCTTGCATAACCGCTAGCCGCAGGTAAATTGGAAAAGTTTTGGGTGTAAACAAAGTTTACGGCCGGGTAGGGGTAGGTATTTGGTGTGGCGGAAATTTGCGCAAAAACAACATTTGAGGAGCTGATTAGTAAAAATGCAACCGTAAATGCCAGGGCAAAAGAACTTTTTAGGCAAAACGAGCGTAAAATGGATTTATGCATAAAAATGGGCCCTTGTTTTTGGCTAAACAATCTAAATCAATCAGATAGCTTTCTTTTATTTGCCCTTCAAATCAAGTATTTACTCCTTTTTTACCCTCGTATTTGCCCTGAAAACCAGTATTTTACGTCTAGTTTGAGAAAACTTTTTAAAACTTTTTGATTTTTCAGTTCCAGCCATTACCTTTGCCGTCCGAAATTTTAAACGGTTTAGAATGCCTACAATACAGCAATTAGTTAGAAAAGGTCGTGAAATTATCAGGGCTAAAAGTAAGTCTAGGGCTTTAGATGCGTGTCCGCAACGTCGTGGTGTATGTACCAGGGTGTATACGACAACGCCTAAAAAGCCAAACTCAGCCCTACGTAAAGTAGCGAAAGTGCGTTTGACAAATAAAATTGAGGTTATTGCCTACATCCCAGGAGAAGGTCATAACTTACAAGAACACTCAATCGTATTAATCCGTGGTGGTCGTGTAAAAGACTTACCAGGTGTACGTTACCACATTGTTCGTGGTAGCCTCGATACTGC
>CANEWV010000087.1 GCA_947442905.1 Chitinophagaceae bacterium
TGGTAATTTATTAGGTATGTACCGGCCGTCCGATTTGGCGGTTCAAATAGGAACGAGTAAGCAACACAAAGAAAAATGGTGGCTGGGTACTGCAGCAAAATTTATTCATTCTAATTACGGGCAGTACCGCTCTTCTGCACTTGCTGTAGATGCTTCCCTTATTTATTTTGATGAAGCATCTGGTATACAAGCTGGAATGGTGGTTAGTAATATGGGTATGCAATTAAATGCTTATGCAGGCGCTGTAAAAGAAGAACTTCCTTTTGAAATTAACGTTGGTGTTTCAAAAAAATTGGCCGATGCGCCACTTCAATTTTCACTTACATTACAACAACTACAACGCTTGAATTTATTGGGGTCGGATACTAGTTTTATTGTTTCTGAATTTGGAAAAAACTATTCAACTTTTGATAAGATGATGTCGCATGTAGTATTGGGGGCGCAATTAACACTCGCCCAAAATATTAATTGTAACTTAGGGTACAATGTGCTTAGGCGTCAGTCTTTAAATGGATACAATATCACCAATGGATTAAATGGTGTTACTTTTGGAGTAGGTGTTTTACTCCCTAAATTGTATATCAATTATGCTACTGGTTTTTACCAGCGCAATATGTTTTATCAGTTGTCGCTTAATTTTAATTTTGTAAATAAAGCGCTTTAGTTCCCACCGCTTTTTTTTGGAAGTACCGCTTTTGGTTTTTCTTTTGTTTTTTCTATTGGTTTGTTTTCCGGTTTTGTTACAACAGCTGCCGGTGGCGTTGTTTGTTTTTTAGAATCGGAAGGTTTTGGATCTGTAGCTGGTTTTGTATCGGGCGTTTTTTGCGACTCTGGGGCAATATCGTCGGCTTTAATATTGTCCGGTATTTCATAATCATCTTCTGTGCCTGTTCCAATATTCTCACTTTCTCCTCCTAATAAAGGTGAGAAATTATTCAAATAATCCAACATAATTTCATTGTCAATAATTTCAGGTTTTGTAAATGAAAGTTTTGTATCAATCCCACACATTTCATCTTTAGCTGCTTTCCCAAAAAAGTATCCCCAAATTGGAAGTACGGCTTTGCCACCCTGTCCCCAAACATTTGATTTATCAAAATGAATAAATCTATCATCGGCACCAACCCATCCACCTGCAATAAGTTGTGGTGTATAACCAATAAACCAGCCGTCACTATTTTCGTTGGTGGTTCCTGTTTTTCCTGCAATAGCCATCTCAGGAACATAGCTCCAAACACCACGTCCTGTTCCTGCGCGCATAACACCTTCCATCATTTTTGCGATAGAATAGGCGGTTAGTTCACTAATTATTTCTTTTCTTTTTGGTGTAAAAGTAGCAAGTACATTTCCATGACGATCTTCAATGCGCGTTATATACATAGGTTTTACATTAAAGCCTTTGCCAGGAAACATGCTATAGCTTTGCATCATTTCAAACAATGAAATTTCACAGGAACCTAGTGCAATTGAGGGGTACGGTTCAATCTTTGATGTTATATCAGTCTTTTTTAAATATTCAATAAGTCTTTTGGCGCTGTTATTACTTTCTGTGTCTAGTTGCTTTAAAATATAAGCAGATGCACAGTTTCTAGATTGAGCCAGTGCAGAAGCCATACTCATAGATTGGCCAGTACATGTTCTACTCGTTGCAGGAACTAAGCCATATCCAGTAAACTTTTGTTGTTGATCGTACACTGTTGTATTAGGGGTAAAACCGGCTTCTTCAATAGCTAAACTATAGAGTAGGGGCTTCATGGTAGAGCCCACTTGTCTTTTTGTGTTAATATTAACATGATCGTATTTAAAGCTCTTATATCCAATTCCACCTACCCATGCTTTTACTTCACCTGTTAAAGGATCCATTACCATAAAGCCTGCCTGTAACATTTGGCGGTGGTACTTAATGGAGTCGTAAGGCGTCATTAAAGTGTCTTTTTCACGTTTATCATTCCATGCAAAAATGCGCATGTTTGTCTTTGCATAAAATGTTTTTTCGATGTCTTTTTCATCAACGCCTTCTTCTTCTAAATTATGCCATCTATCAGATTGCTTCATTGCATGTAAGAGAACATTTTCGTGTCCTTTCCATATACTACCGTCTTTGATATTTGCTTGTGTATTAAAAATCTTTTGCAAATAGTTCATATGCTTGCCCACAGCTTCTTCCGCGTATTGTTGCATACTAGGGTTTATGGTCGTATAAATTTTTAAGCCATCTCTAAATAAATTATAATTATCGCCATTTTGCTTGGTGTTTTCTTTGCACCATTTTTTTAGATCTTCTCCAAGTATCATTCTAAAGTATGGACCAAGACCAGCATATTCATCCATTTTTTTAAAGTTGAGCTCAATTGGATTGAGTTTAAGTTTATCAGCCTCTGTTTCAAGTAGATAGTTGTTGCGAACCATCTGACTTAATACCGTATTTCTCCGAACAAGCGCTAATTTTGGATTGCGTCTGGGATTATAAAGCGTTGTCCCTTTTAACATGCCAATAAGAATAGCAGATTCTTGCACATTTAAGCGGTCTGGCTCTTTTTGAAAAAAAGTTTTAGCCGCGTTTCTAATGCCAAATACGTTATCACCAAATGAGACAGTATTTAAGTAAAGTGTGATAATTTCTTCTTTGGTAAATTTTCTTTCAAGTTTTATAGCGATAACTGATTCTTTTGTTTTTTGAATGATTCTTAGTAAAATATTACTTGTGTTCCAGTTGTCGGTAAATAAATTTTTAGCGGTTTGCATGGTAATGGTACTGGCGCCTCCTTCACTTCCTAAAAAAAACAGCGCCCTGCCTAATGAGCGTGGGTCTATACCTTTATGATCATAGAACCGTTCGTCTTCGGTGGCCACAAGCGCATTTACCACGTGCTTGCTTATGTCTTTATATTTTACATTGATACGGTCTTCTAAATAGTATTTACCCATGAGGGTTCCATCCTGTGCATATACCTGACTCGCAAGTGATGCCGTTGGATTTTCGATATCATCTATAGAAGGCATGCTACCTAGCCAACCAAAATTGATCATCAGTAAAAAAAGCCCTAGACTTCCTAAGCCCCAAAAAATGATGCGCCAAAAGACACGAACAGGTTTTGACATTTTCATAATAAATTTATTTAGTATAAAACACCTTCTTCTTTTTTAGCAGGCTGTTTATTGATTTCTTTTTCTATTTTCTCTCTTTGCTTTAATACCTCAAGTATTGCTGCGGCTTTTTTTGCAATAGCACTTCCTGGGTAATTGGCAGTAATTTTACTTAATTTTATTGCAGCAGTGCTATCTTCTTTATTTTTCATAAGTAGGGTAGCTTCCATAAACAAAAACTGTGGCGCCCAAATATCTTTGCCATACTTGTTTGTTACTTCCTCTTTTAATGCGAGTGCTTTTTCGTATTCTCCCTTAGAAAAATATTCATAAATAATATGGTAGCTGAGGTCGGCACTAGTACTGTTGTTGAAGATAGGTTCTTTTTTCACCAATAGCTTACTGCTTGGAAATGTAACTTCGAAAAGTTTTTGTACCGAATCCGCCTTATTTTGATTGCCTATAACACGGTAGCAAAGTGCTAAGTTGTGGTATACAATGTCTAGTGAATTATTGGTTACAAATTTGCTTGTATAGAAGCTGTAGGCTTTGATGGCCGAAGGATAATCTGATAAAGTTAGCTGAAAAATTTGTGCATTATCAAGTAGCGCCTTCGCCCATTTTTCGTTGGAGGCTTCTAGTTGTTTAGGTCCTGTAGGAATCGATTCCGCTAGGGCGTCAAAGCTAATAGCACTGCTACTATCTTTACTTGCAACATCTGAAGTGGCAGCCGTAACATTTACGTTACTAGCCCCAATGGCCGCATCAAGTGCTGCTTGCCGTCTCCAATTGTCTGAATTTTGTCTATTACCCCAAGTTGTTTTAAACGTTGTTAGTCCATTTGATCTTTGGGCCTTGTTCAAAAAATAAAAATCGGTGTTGGCGCCACTACTAAATAAATCAAAAGTAGCGCCTGCGTCTGCTATTTTATCTGTACCTGTATCATCTTTTTCTTTACGTAATTGTTTGTATAATTTTCTCAAAAATACAGTTCGCTCAATTTCCGGTAGTGCTGCAATTTTTTGTAAGCTATCTTCTAATTCTATAATTATTAAATTAGTATTTATCAGTTGTAAGGCCGGTTTCCTAGTTTCAATTTTTTCTTTTTGAACGACTTCTAAATTTTGCAGGTTTAGACTATCATAATATTTAAAAGCGGCTCCATATTTTTTTTGGTCATAATTGATATCGCCTAGTAGCAAAAATGATGTTTGTTTTTGCACTTCGTTTTCACCACTATTTTTTATACTTTCTAATAAATAGGTTTGAGTAAGGGTATAATTCTTTTTTGAAAGTTCAATAGAAGCTGCTGCAAAATAAATAACGTCTTTGTAGGCTTCGTATTTATCTCTTTTCGCCATTAGTAAGAGTGCTTTACTATCTGCGCCTGTAGATACGGCGAGTCTATTTAATGCAACGTTGGCATAAATCTCTAAATAAGGATCTTGCGCTATATCAATGGCTTTTTCATAGTATTGTTTCGCCTGGTTATTAAGTCCGCTTTTTTCAAATAGTTGCGCAGTTAGGTAGGCTTTTCTTGATTTTTCTTTTTTACTCGCTGCAAAGGGAATTGTTTTTGCTAAAAAAATAGCCGCTTGTTCGTAACGTTCTCCTTTGTAATTACTATAGGCTGTTAATTCATCGAGTGCTGGAATAAGTCTGGCCGGGAAAATTTTATCTGTTCTTAATAAAGCCATTAAACCGGCAGCTTCCGATTGTTTATTTTGCTCGAGGTAGGTTCTTATCATCCACAAAAAACTTTCGTTTCTGCTTGGGAGGGTAGTGGTTATCTTTTTCCAGATATTTCTTTTTTCATCGGTTGAAATCGTAAATATGCCATTTGCATTACTGATATTACTTCCAATAGGAATATCAGAGCCTTCATCTTTAGGTGCAAAAGCATAATTGACATACTTAAAAACACCAAGGGCCGAATCATAATCCTGACGGTGTAAATACGCTTTCCCTAAAATGATATATAAATTATCCACCCAATCACTGCGTAAATCATGTAACAATATACCGGCCGTACATTTGTAAATGATGGTATCAATTTCGTCTTTGGCGGTGGTTTCTAAACTATACGGATAAAAGGGAAGTATCGTTGCATAATTTTCAATTTGTTTTTCAGTGGCTCTTTCAATAATCCCATCTAGACGCATGGTTGCATTAAAAACATAATTATACCTGGTAACCGTGTTGTTAAATATTCTTTTAGGTAGCCTGAAACCTTTTTCTCCTGTTTTTTCGGCAGGGAGCAGTCTTTCGGTGTAGGGTTTATTTTTTTGCAAACTTATGCCCGTATAGGGTTGGGCAACTGATTCTTTTGCCAGGCCAACCATCAAAATAAATACCAGTACATAGGTTTTCATGAATCTTAAAAATAGGCCTTAAAAATACATTTATTTCTGTTTTGAGGGCGTAATAAAACAACTTTAAGGGCTACCTTTATGCTTATTTAACAATATGGAGCCGATACCCGCTAAAAACGAGCCTACCCGCCTAGGGACCCATTACCGATTGGTTGTAATGGACGATGACACTTTTGAAGAAGTTGTTACCCTCAAACTCTCTAGAACCAGTGTATATGTTGGTCTAAGTACCCTCTTTGTGTTTCTTATTGGTATAACTATTGTTTTTATAGCATTTACCCCACTCAAATATTATATCCCTGGCTATGGAACACGTGAAGGGCGTGCAGCACTTCAAAATTTAAAAATCAGAACCGATTCATTGGAGCAGGTTATTCGTTATAATGAACAATATTTTAATAGCATTAAAAAAGTGATGGAAGGAACTGATAAAGGGATGCAATTAGATACTGTTCCGCTAGACATTCCAAAGGCAGACGTGATTAACGATTAAATGTTTGTACGATTAAATTATCCGATGCCTCAAAAAAATCAAAATTCATTTTTGCAATATGCTAGTGTAGCAACGCAACTTTTGGTGGCGTTTGCATTTGCCGCCTTCGGCGGCAAATGGCTGGATCTCAAATTTTTTTCTCGAACCCCCATATTTATCTGGATACTCCCACTACTTGTAGGTATTGGAATGATTGTAAAAGTGATCAAAGACACCGACAATAAAAACGGCGCCAATAAACACACCGACAATAAATCAGACACAAAAAAATAAACGATGTTTCAAAAAGTAAAACTGCTGTATCCGATAATTGCGCTATTCATGTTTGTAAATGCAGCCGTACTCTTTGGTGAGCAGGAACTTATCAACTATAAATTTGTGCCCAATGTTTTAATGGCGGCAAATTTAATACTGTTTGCCGTTACGCTTATTGGATTATTGTCTCTTATCAATGCTTCTAAAAACGCTAACCCCAATGTACTAGTGCGCACCGTCATGGCTGGGATGGGGCTTCGTTTAGTGGGCATTGCTGTAGCAGTGCTTTTGTATATTAAAATGTCAGGCGCTGGCATTAGTCCACGCTCTGTATATGCTGGCTTTGCGGTGTATCCACTCTACACCTGGCTTGAAATCAGACTCTTTTTAAAATTGAATGTCAAAAAGTAATGCCCATTAACGAGCATCCGATGCAGGCGTTGGCTGGTTTTTTACCAGACAAAAGTTTTGAGCAGGTACTTGCGTATTTGCATGAATACCGGGTGCATTTAACCATTACCAAACAGCGTAAATCGGTACTTGGCGATTACCGTCATCCGGGTAGGGGCGCCAACCACCGCATTAGTATCAATGGTAATTTAAACAAGTACGAATTTCTTATTACGTTTTTGCACGAGCTTGCGCATTTATTGACTTTCGAAAAATTTAATGGCCGCGTAGAAGCACATGGCAAAGAATGGAAATTTTGTTACGGGCAGTTGTTGCAACATTTTGTGGCGCAACAAATTTTTCCGACCGAAATTGAAAAAGCACTTCAAAAATCTATTTTAAATCCAGCAGCTACGGCAGGTGGTGAAACTGAACTCTTAATGGTACTTCGCGGCTACAA
>CANEWV010000088.1 GCA_947442905.1 Chitinophagaceae bacterium
GGATCTGGTGTTCAAGAGCTTAACCTACTCTTAACCGATGGGCCCGGAGATTACAACAATGTATTTATTGATATTAAATCGTTGCAAGTTGTAATTGATACGGCAAGGGAAGGCTCACGCAGGCGAGACACCTGTAATTGGGATCATATTGCCGCCAATAGAAATAGTCGTAAAGACTCTGGATTGGTTTGGACAAGTATGCCCATTAAAGCTGGTGTGTACGATATTTTAAAGTTTCGAAATGGACTGGATACTTTGTTGACTTCTGCAAATGTTCCAAAAGGTGCTGTTAGACTTATTCGTATCGAATTAGGAACCAATAATTCGGTGGTAAAGGATAGTGTTTCATACCCACTAAACCTAGCATCAAATTTGCCAGCATTCATTACTATAAAATTAGGGGGCAAAGAGTTAGAAGAGTTTTCTAGTCGCCGTCACAGACTTTGGTTAGATTTTGATGTAAGTCGTTCCATCATTGAAGCAAATGGACGATTTTACCTAATTCCAGTGATGCACACATTTGTAGAAAAAAATACAGCAAGCGTTGCAGGCAAGGTAAAGCCTAGAGATGCAAAAGCATTGCTAACACTATTCAACAACACAGATACTGCCTACGCACTTCCAAATAAAGAGGGTGAATTTAAAATGCGTGGTTTAAAAGACGGTACTTACAAATTATTGGTAAAAGCATCAAACGGGTACAGAGATACAACGATCAATAATGTAGTTGTGGTTCAACCTAAAACCACAAGCGTAGGTGTTATCGAACTCAAAAAATAATAAGCAAGCAAGGTTAACATAGGGAAATGAGGGGGGCGCGTGAGCGCCCCTTTTTCTATTTGATACTACCAGTTAAAAAGCTTTTTTTTGTAAGGCATAATAATTGGAACATATGATAAAAAATCGTAAAGCAGCAATTGGGTTTATATTTATCACTTTGTTAATTGATGTAACTGGGCTTGGTTTAATTATCCCAGTTGTTCCTAAACTAATTGAAGACTTGCTGCATACAACCAATATTAGTAAAGTGGCACTGTTTGGAGGATTGCTTACATTCTCATATGCTATCATGCAATTTTTATTTGCTCCAGTTCTTGGAAATTTAAGTGACAAATACGGACGACGTCCCGTTCTACTATTTTCTTTACTCGGGTTTGGCCTCGATTATATACTCCTTGCTTTTGCACCAAGTATTGGATGGTTATTTGTTGGACGAATTATTGCAGGCATAACAGGTGCAAGTATGACAACGGCATCTGCGTATATCGCAGATATTAGTACGCCCGAAACCCGCGCACAAAATTTTGGTATGATTGGTGCTGCTTTTGGACTTGGTTTTATAGTTGGTCCAATGATTGGTGGATTATTAGGCGAAATGGGTCCACGTATTCCATTTTTAGTAGCTGCCGGTCTTGCACTTTTAAATGCAGCATACGGTTATTTTGTTTTACCAGAATCGTTGGATGCTTCTAATAGAAGAGCTTTTGATTGGAGGCGTGCAAACCCCATAAGTTCTTTAAAAAACTTGTCTAGGTTCCCGGCAGTTTCAGGACTTATTGTTTCTTTCTTTTTAATTTATGTGGCTTCACATGCTGTTCAAAGTAATTGGAGTTATTTTAATATTGAAAAATTTAAATGGTCGCCCAAAATGATTGGTATATCTCTAGCTGTTGTTGGTGTATTGGTTAGTCTAGTACAGGGCGTACTCGTTAGGTTCGTGAATCCAAAAATTGGTAATGAAAAAAGTGTATATGTGGGTTTAGGATTGTATACCATTGGACTTGTTTTATTTGGTTTAGCAGCACAAAGTTGGATGATGTTCGTGTTTTTAATTCCTTATTGTTTAGGCGGCATTTCTGGTCCGGGCCTACAAGCCATTATTTCAGGAAGTGTTCCAGCCAACGAGCAGGGTGAACTCCAAGGTTCTCTAACTAGTATCATAAGTATTACTTCTATTGTTGGGCCACTAGTGATGTCCAATTTATTCGCCTTTTTTACGGGGCCAATAAAACCCTTTTATTTCCCCGGCGCACCTTTTATGCTCGCTGCGGTGCTCATGCTGCTAAGTTGCTTCTTTGCATACAAAGCATTGAGGACTAAGTAGTATTTCGTTTTTTTGAGCCTAAAATGACAGTGTTTTGACACTTTAACTTTTCAAATAACAAGTATTTATTGGAAGGGGGGCTATTTATGCTTACTTTTGCACTTTAATTACAATTTACAAATTTACAAATGGACACACAAATTCAAGGAACTGTAAAGTTCTTCAACGAGGAAAAAGGTTTTGGATTCATCAAGCATGACAATTCAAGCAAAGAAACTTTCGTACATGCTAACGGCTTGATTGACCAAATCGAGGCGAATGACAAGGTTATTTTTGACGTGCAAGAAGGCCGTAAAGGTCCTAACGCAGTTAACGTTAAACGTTTAAGTTAATTACTAAAACAAGCTTAACCAATTATAGGCCATTTCGCTAACCGCGAAATGGCCTTTTTCTTTGCCCTAGCTTAACTATATTTGTGGTCAATACAAGCACTTATGTCAACTATACTTGAACAGTTACAAGAAACAAAAACATATATACAGTCAAAGGTAAATGACGTGGCTGCCATTGGTATTATTTTAGGTAGTGGGCTCGGGAATCTAGCTTCAGAAATTGTTTCCGAAATTGAAATTCCATATGAGCAAATTCCTCATTTTCCAGTGAGCACTGTTGAAGGACATAAAGGCCGATTAATTTTTGGTACACTTGAAGGTGTAAAAGTTTGGGTGATGTCTGGGCGTTTTCATTTTTATGAAGGGTATACCCCTCAGCAGGTTTCTTATCCTGTAAGAGTGATGCGTGCGCTTGGTGTAGAAACATTATTGTTGTCTAATGCCGCAGGTGGTGTAAATACTAATTTTAAGGTAGGTGACTTAATGATCATCAATGATCATATTAGCCTTTTTACCATCAATCCATTACTTGGTAAAAACGAAGAAGCACTCGGTACGCGTTTTCCAGATATGAGCGAACCATATGCTAAATCATTAATTGCAAAAGTTAAAAACATTGCAGCTGCTAATGATATTAAAGTGCACGAAGGGGTGTATTTAGGTGTCACAGGACCAACTTTTGAAACCAGGGCCGAATATAAACTCATTTTGGCTGTAGGGGGTGATGCGGTAGGTATGAGCACCGTGCAAGAAACGATTGTGGCGGTGCATGGTGGAATGAAAGTATTTGCAATAAGTGTAATCACCGATTTAGGTATTCGTGAAGAGGATAATATCATTACACACCAAGAAGTTTTAGAAGCGGCAACAGCTGCAGAGCCAAAGCTTACTTTGTTATTTAAAGAATTAGTTAAACAATTATAAATGCTGCTTAAGCGCTATTCTTTATTTTTTGTAACCTACTGTTTTGTAGGATTAGCAGTAGCTCAATCTGATGATAGGCCGCAACTAAGGGGTGGTAGGCCTGGCGCAGGTGCTGTTTCATATGACCGTCAGGGTAGACCCATAAATAATAGTGCTGGTAAAAACGATTCTTTGAAAACTCGAAATAGTTTAGCTGATTCAATCACTATTTTTTATAAACATTTTGATTCTACTAAATTAAGAACCCTCGATAGTTCTATCAATGATTTTAGTAGATATTTTCCGCTCCCTTACTCAGTGCGTTCTTTGGGTAATTTAGGCACGGCAACTCAGTCAATACTATTTAATCCATATATCAAAGCTGGCTTTAATGCAGGCTTTCATGGTTATGATTTCTATAATTATTCATTGGAGAATACGAAGTTCTATGAAACAACAAGACCTTTTACAGAGTTAGCTTTTGTACTTGGTGCTAAAGCAGAACAAGTAGTAGATTTCTTGCATACGCAAAATAAAAAAGACAATTTTAATTTTTCGTTACAATACCGTTTTAGTAATTCGCCGGGGGCGTTAAAAAATCAAAACGCCAATTTAAACAACTTGCGTTTTACCAGCCATTTTAAATCAAATAACCGAAAATACGAACTCTTTTTTGTTTTCTTATCCAATAAAAATGCTTCTTCAGAAAACGGCGGTTTGCAAAGCCCTAGTAAACTCGATAGCCTTTCTTTAAACGATCCATATGAGTTGGAAACCAGGTTAGGTAAATCTGCAGCAGCTTCCCGAAATCCATTTAATACGAATGTGTCTACTGGAAATATTTATACCAGTAGTCAATTTGTAATCAGGCAACAATTTGATTTAGGAAAGAAAGATTCTAGTGTAGTGGATTCTGTAACCTATCGTATTTTTTATCCAAGGCTTAGGCTTCAACATACTTTATCAGTGGCATCGAGTGCGTATCAGTTTTTAGATACTTATGTAGATTCTAGTAAATACCAATTGTATTTTAATAAGCCTGTCCCATCTGGAAAGCCCATCAATTATAAAGATAGCTGGCAGGATATCACCAACGAGTTTAGTGTGCTGACCTTCCCTGATAAAAATAACCAAAGTCAATATTTAAAAACAGGAATTGCGTATCAAGCGCTCAAAGGAACTTTTGATACAACTAGTTCAATTTCTTTTTACAATATCTATGCAGTTGGCGCTTATAAGAACAGATCTAGAAATAAAGTTTGGGATATTGATGCGCATGCCAATTTGTATTTGAACGGGCAAAATGCCGGTGATTATGAGGCAGCTGTTTATTTGCAGCGTTATTTAGGAAACAAAGCTGGTTATTTAACTCTTGGTTTCAATAATGTAAACAGGTCTCCTGCATTTGTGCTCGACCCATTAAGTAGTTTTAGGATTAATTCAAATACAAATTTTGCAAAAGAAAATAGCGTCAAGCTAATGGCGAAGTACGAAAAACCCAATAGGCGTCTTTCTTTTACTGCAAATTATTATGGCATTAACAATTACATGTATTTTGATGGATTTTTTGCAGCAAAACAGGCTAGTGGGTTATTTAATTTGCTGCAATTATCGCTCGAAAAAAAGTGGCATCTAAAAGGACATTGGAACTGGTATACCGAAATGCATGTGCAACAAAAAATCGGAACAGGTCCAGTTAATGTGCCTTTATTTTATACCAGAAATAGACTGGCTTTTGAAGGCAACTTTTTTACCAACCTCGATGTTTCTACAGGGCTCGAATTGCAATATTTTACAGCCTATAATGCCGATGGCTATTCTCCATTTTTAGGGGCATTTTTCTATCAAAATAGCCAGCAGCTTTCTAATAGACCTGATATTCATGCCTTCTTTCATTTCAGAATCAAGCGTTTAAAAGGATTTATTCGGGTAGAAAACCTAAACAGTTTAAATACGGCTAAAGGATTTTCATTTGACAAGCCCAATTTTATGACGGCGCTTTACCCCAATACTACCCTTTGGACCCGGATTGGAATCTGGTGGAACTTTATTAATTAAAGTATTGTAACTTTATATTCATGAAGCGCTTCATTACCCTATTTATTGCACTTATTTACCTGGTTATGTCTACTGGGTTTATAACGAATAGCCATTACTGTATGGGTAAACTCAGTTCTATAGAACTGGGGCGTTCCGAAGTAAAAAAATGTATTTGTGGCATGCGTATTGATAGCGCAAAAAAAAACAAGTGCTGTCATTCTAAAATCGATGTAGTTAAACTCGAAGACTCTCACAAGTCAACCCCAAGTATCTTATTCCAATTCGATTTAATGGAAGCGGTGGTGCCTCAATTTTATTTGAGTGCTGTTAACTATACTAGTTTATACACCACAGACAACTACCTTAAAAAGTTGCCACCTAATTTACACGAACAAGATACCTATAAACGTATCTGTGTATTTTTAATTTAGGATTACACTTCACTTTATTTATTTTCTATTTATTCTTGAAACATCTTATTTACGTGTTTCAATTCATTTATTATACCTTAAAATCAATTGTATGAAAATCAAATTTCTTATCGCATCTATTTTAACTATTATATTAACTGTATCTGTAGCATTTGCTCAAACAAAGCCAGCTCCAAAGTCTGAAACTATTAAAGTTTGGGGTAATTGTGGCATGTGTAAAACAACCATTGAAACGGCAGCTAAAGATGCTGGTGCATCTACCGCTGTTTGGAACAAGACAACTAAAATGTTAAAAATCACTTACCTAGCATCTGCAACAAGCGGTGCTAAAGTTCAGGAAAAAATTTCCAGCGTAGGGTATGATACCAAAGATCAAACAGCGCCTGATGCGGTTTACAATGAACTTCCAGAATGTTGCCAGTATGAGCGTAAGGCAGCTAAAAAAAATTAATCATTCAAAAGCTTTAATACATGAAAAAAATATTTTTATTGTTGATTTGCTGCTGGGCTGTAAGTGCTAATGCACAAGTGCAAAAAGTGAATTTGCAAGCTAGTGGATTAACCTGTGCGATGTGTTCAAAAGCTATTTACAAAGCAGTTTCGGCCATTTCATTTGTAGATACGGTGCTTGTAAATATTGAAACGTCTACCTATGATATTCGGTTCAATAATGAAACGACCCCTCAGTTTAATCAGATTGCTAAAGCAGTTGTAGATGCCGGATTTTCAGTTGCTAATTTTACAGTTATGGTAAACTTTGATAAGCAGGCTGTTGATAAAAATGGGTTATTTACACTTGATGGCATTCAGTATAAATTTATGGGAACGCCACCGGCTACCTTACAAGGCAGTAAGAAATTGCAGTTGGTAGGGAAGCCGTATATGTTACCCAAAGATTTAAAAAAGATACCTGCAGCTCAGCTTGGAAATGTAGCATCTAATACGTACTTGGTAGCATTAAAATAAAGTAACTACTATTTAGAGTAGGCTGCTCTTTTTTTTATCTTCAAAAGGTAAAAAAAGGGCAGCCTATATATTTTTAGCCATCTATTTACTAGGTGCTACGCAGCTACATCAGCTGCTAAAAATGCCTTTATTGATCGAGCATTACATGGAACATAAATTGGATAATGGCAACTTGTCACTTATTGGTTTTATGTATCAGCATTACGTGGGAGATGATGGTAATGCAAACGATGATCAGAAAGA
>CANEWV010000089.1 GCA_947442905.1 Chitinophagaceae bacterium
CCCCATGTTGAAAAGTATTTTTATAATAGCCCACAAAGTGGTTGTAATTATTGGGATAACATAAAAACCCGTCTTCTTTCGCAAACACATAACTAGAGTTTACCGTGGGTACCGGAAGCCCCGCTTTTGTAGGATCTTTAAATGCTAAAACATCTTTTGCATCATAGTCTAAATTACGACCATGCTTGTAGCGTAAATTAGCGGTCGTTTGTTTGTCGCCTATAATTTTATTCGGGGTATTTACGCGCACACTTCCGTGATCGGTAGCGAGTACAATTTTAATTTTTTTGTCTGCAATTTTTTTAAGCGCCTGAAATAAAGGACTGTGTTCAAACCAGCTTTTGGTAAGGCTTCTATAACTAGACTCATCACTTGCTAGTTCTTTCAATACTTCCATTTCTGTTCTTGCATGGCTTAGCATATCTACAAAATTGTAAACAATAACGCTGAGGTCATTTTGTAATAAATTGTGCATGTTAGCCAGCAGCTGTTGCGCATCTGCGTGGTTCACAATTTTATGGTAGCCAACGCGCAAATCTTCCTTTTTTAATTTGGCAAGATGGGCACGCATAAAGGTTTCTTCGTGCAAGTTTTTACCGCCTTCATCATCGTCGTTTTTCCACTCTTCTTTAAACTTCTTTTCGATATCGATAGGTAGCATGCCGGAAAAAATAGCATTCCGGCAATAATGGGTAGCGGTGGGTAAAATGGAATAAAAAGTATCTTCCTCTAACACCCTAAAATATTCTTGAAAAATGGGCTGAATGGCTTTCCACTGATCAAAGCGTAAATTGTCTATTAAAATAAAAAAAGTGCTCGTTCCTTTTTCTACATGGGGAAGCACTTTAAACTGTAATAGTTGATGACTCATAATGGGTGCATCTGATGCACCCGGTGCCACCCAACTTGCATAATTTTTACTGATGTATTTGAAAAAAGCGGCGTTGGCTTCCTTTTTTTGAGCTTGTAAAATATCACGCATTTCGGGACTATCCGATTTCTCCATTTCGAGTTCCCAGTACACCAGTTTTTTATAAATTTCCATCCACTCATGAAAATCAGGGTTTTCCTGAAGCTGCATAAATAGCTTGGTAAATTCTTGTTGATACGCAGCCGTGGTACTTGCAGCTACCAGGTCTTTTTTGTCCATTATTTTTTTAAGACTTAAGAGTACCTGATTTGGATTGACCGGCTTGATCAAATAATCGCTTATTTGCCTACCTATCGCCTCATTCATGAGGTTTTCAGTTTCATTTTTAGTAATAAGTACAACGGGGAGGTGCGGATGATCTAATTTAATGCGGCTCAGGGTTTCAAGGCCACTAATACCTGGCATGGTTTCGTCTAAAAGCACCACGTCTACAACACTGGATCCTAAGTATTCGACAGCGTCATACCCATTGGTAAACGTGATGACTTCATAACCCTTTTGTGTTAAAAAGATTTGTTGCGACTGCAAGCTATCTACTTCATCGTCAACCCATAAGATCCTTCCTAATTGCATCAATTGTAGGTATTTAGTTAAAAAACGCTCCGTAAATCTATTTCATTCTTTGCTATCGAACTTCTATTTGTATTTTCGCAGCATCCAATAAGTGGCAGTTTAACAATTTAACAACAGGCATGGGAGCACCAAAAAGAAAAATCATCAACGATCCGGTGTACGGATTTATCACTATCAATCACCCCCTGATTTTTTCAATTCTTGCCCATCCTTATTACCAAAGATTAAGAAGGATTACACAAATGGCCATGGGTCAACTCGTGTATCCAGGCGCTGTTCATACCAGGTTTCATCATTCATTAGGCGCTTATCATTTAATGGGTAACGCGGTAAATGAATTAAGAAGCAAAGGAACTGAAATTACGGAAGAAGAAGAGACCGCTGTTAAAGCCGCCATTTTATTACACGATATTGGACATGGTCCTTATTCGCATGCACTAGAACATGTGGTGGTAAAAGGGGTTCACCACGAAGCACTTTCGCTGCAAATTATGCACGAAATGAACGCCGCATTTGATGGTCAATTAACCCTCGCGATACAAATTTTTACGGGCGCCTACCACAAACCTTTTTTACACCAACTCATTAGTGGACAGCTCGACGTAGACCGTATGGACTACCTGAGTAGAGATAGCTTTTTTTGTGGCGTCAGCGAAGGCGTTATTGGTTACGACCGTATTTTAAAAATGTTGATAGTAGTTGACGGCCAACTCATGATTGAAGAAAAAGGCATTTATTCGGTCGAAAAATTTTTAGTAGCACGCCGTCAAATGTACTGGCAAGTATACCTACACAAAACAGTTTTATCTGCCGAAAAAATGTTGGTTAAAATATTAGAGCGCGCACGTAGTTTATACACAAGTACCGATGCTGCCATGCAAACGGGGTCGGCACTGGATTATTTTTTAGGTAGTTTTAATGGAACCATGGACGCGCATGCACTTGCGCAGTTTTGTGCATTAGATGATCATGATATCATGCACGCCATAAAGCGCTGGAGTGCACACCCAGACAAGGTTTTATCGCTTTTGTGTAGCCGATTTTTAAGTCGTCAACTATACAAAACAACCATTCAATCGGAACCTTTTTTACCGGCTACTATTGCTACTAAACAAAAGGAAAGTCTCGACGCATTTAATTTAGATGCATCCGAAGTTGATTTTGTATGTTTTACCGGAGAAGCTACCAATACACTCTATCAAACTAAAGACGAACGCATCAATATTTTATTTAAAGATGGAAGCATCAAAGACATTTCATTAATTGACAATGCCCTGATCCATCAAAACTTATCTGCTGCTGTCAAAAAAAATTACATTTGTCAACTACTATAATTTTCTAGTATGCAATTTACTGCACAACAAATAGCACTTCTCGTTTCCGGCACCATCGAAGGTAATCCGGATACCACTGTTACCTCTTTTGGGAAAATTGAAGAAGCAGTAGCTGGCCAGCTTTCTTTTTTAGCAAACCCTAAATACCAAGACTATTTATATACAACAAAAGCGTCTCTTGTTATTGTAAATGAAAATTTACAGTTACAAAAAAATATAACGGCTACACTGGTGCGCGTTAAAGATGCATACTCTGCGTTTGCAACACTTTTAACTACTTACCAAAATTTAAAAGCACAGCAAAAAAAAGGTATTGAAACACCAAGCCATATTGCAAGTTCTGCAACCCTTGGCACAGATGTTTTTGTAGGCGCCTTTGCATACATTGGCGAAAAAGCATCTATTGGCAACAACACCAAAATTTTTCCGGGTGTTTATATCGCAGAAAATGTTTCTATTGGAAACAACACCACCATTCATGCTGGCGTTAAAATTTATGAAGATTGCATCATTGGAAATGACGTAGTGATTCACGCAGGTACCGTTATTGGAAGTGATGGATTTGGCTTTGCGCCTCAACCCGACGGTAGTTACCAAAAAGTGCCTCAAATTGGCAATGTAATTATAGAAGATCAGGTAGAAATTGGGGCAAATACCACTATTGACAGGGCTACCATGGGTTCTACCATCATTAAAAAAGGCGTTAAATTAGATAACCTCATACAAATTGCCCATAACGTAGAAATTGGCAGCCAAACCGTAATAGCCGCACAAACGGGGATCAGTGGTAGCACTAAACTGGGTCAAAAAATTATGATTGGCGGTCAGGCGGGTATTGCGGGACATTTAACCATTGCAAATGGGGTAAAAATAGCCGGCGGTGCAGGTGTTACCAAAAACCTAGACGGCGAAGGAAAATCATATGCAGGTTTCCCGGCCGAAGATGCAAAACAGTCTTTAAAAGCCCAGGTTTACACCAGACAACTCCCAGAATTAGAAAAAAGGGTTAAAGAATTGGAAAAATTAGTTACACAATTGCTTCAAAATGGGTCTAAATAGACCAAAACAGTGGTTTAACCACCCATAAATCATATTTTTGCGCTAGATTTTATTGAATTTAACATTCTAGCATGGACCAACATTTTAACCCAGACAAACAACATACCCTAGCAAGCTCTATTGGTATTAGTGGAACTGGTTTACATACAGGCGCACTCGTAGACATGACCCTAAAGCCTGCCAACCCAGGTTTTGGATTTCAATTTCAAAGAACCGACCTAGAAGGTCAGCCCATCATCAAGGCCGATTGTGACCTAGTAACAGATACTTCTAGAGGTACCACCCTTCAAGTGGGGGATGCAAAAATTAGTACTGTTGAACATATTTTAGCAGCGCTAGTAGGTATGGGTGTTGACAATGTACTCATTCAGGTGAATGGTCCAGAAATTCCAATTATCGATGGTAGTTCGGCTCCCTTTATAGATCTTATAGATAAGGCTGGTGTTCTCGAACAAGATGCAACCAAACAGTGGTATAGCATTGATGAAAATATTTTTCATTACGACGAAGAGAAGCGCGTAGAAATGGTATTACTACCTGCTCTTGATTATCAAATTACAACACTCATCGATTTTAATAGTCCGGTATTAGGAACGCAACACGCAGGTTTAAAAACCATTAAAGATTTTAGAACTGAAATTGCGCCTTGCCGCACATTTTGTTTTTTACATGAGCTAGAAGCTTTACTTGACAACGACTTAATTAAAGGTGGCGATATCAATAATGCCATTGTTGTTGTGGATAGACCGGTAACAGATGATGAAATGTCAAGGCTTGCAAAAGTGTTCAAGCGCGAAAAAATTGAAGTAAAGAGCGAAGGCTATTTAAACAATTTAGAATTACGATTCCCTAACGAACCTGCAAGACACAAACTACTTGATATTGTTGGCGACTTAGCACTTATTGGTTATCCAATTAAAGGAAGAATTATTGCGAATAGACCAGGTCATAGCAGTAACGTAGCCTTTGCTAAAAAAATTAAACAGTACATCAAAAAAAACAAACACGTTAAAGATGTACCTGTTTACGACCCTACCATTCCACCAGTATTATCACTGGTACAGATAGAAAAAACATTACCGCATAGACATCCGTTTTTACTCGTTGACAAAATCATTGAGTTAACAGATACCTATATTGTGGGTGTAAAAAATGTTTCATTCAACGAATGGTTTTTTCCAGGACATTTTCCGGGCAACCCAGTAATGCCAGGCGTTTTACAAATTGAAGCACTTGCACAAACAGGTGGTATCTTATGTATCAATTCGATGCCAGAAGGACAATACGATACTTACTTTTTGAAAATAGACAATTGTAAATTCAAACAAATGGTAAGACCTGGTGATACCATGGTTTTAAAACTTGAATTTATAAACCCGATAAGAAGAGGCATCTGCGAAATGCGTGGAACTGTATATGTAGGCGGCAAAGTTGCCACAGAAGCAGACCTAGTAGCGCAAGTAGTAAAAAGAGCCGAAGTACTTTAAAACAAACAAATGACACATCCGTATACGTATATTGACCCCAATGCAAAAGTTGCGCCCAACGCAAAAATTGATCCATTTACCGTTATCCATGGTGATGTTCAAATTGGCGAAGGCACATGGATTGGAAGTAACGTAACCATCATGGATGGCACGCGTATTGGAAAAAATTGCAGAATATTTCCGGGCGCCGTTTTAGGCGCGGTTCCACAAGATTTAAAATTTGATGGAGAAAAAACAACTGTTGAAATTGGAGACAATACCACCATTCGTGAATTTGTAACCATCAATAGAGGCACCACAGATCGTTGGAAAACCAAAGTGGGTAACAACTGCCTAATTATGGCATACTCTCACGTTGCGCACGACTGTATTATTGGCGACAATTGCATTTTAAGTAATAGTGTTCAATTAGCAGGTCACGTTGTAGTAGGTGACTGGGTTTGGATTGCCGGCGTAAGTGCCGTTCACCAGTTTGTAACCATTGGTCAACACTCTTATATTGCTGGAGGTAGTCTTGTAAGTAAAGACGTTCCCCCTTATATTAAAG
This sequence comes from Chitinophagaceae bacterium, assembly GCA_947442905.1. The sequence goes on from CANEWV010000089.1 coordinate 5,932, forward strand.
CGGTGCGCAACCCACTTAGTTATGGTGGTGTAAATAGCGTGGGTCTTAAACGTAGAGGTTTTGAACTAGAGCGCATCAATCATATTTTAGATATCTACCGTATTATTTTTAATAAAGGACTTAACACAACACAAGCGCTAGAATTTATTGAAGAAGAATTACCAGCAAGTGATGAGCGCGATGAAATTGTAACATTTATTAGAGAAAGCGGCAGAGGTATTATCAAAAGATTTGTAAAAGGCGCAAGCGACGAAGATTAATACCATGCAAATCCAACTCGAGCAAACTGGAAAAAAATACAATCGGGAATGGATTTTTCGCGGACTATCCCATACGTTTATTGCAGGTAAAAAATATGCAATTACTGGACCTAATGGATCTGGTAAAAGTACACTGTTGCAAACGATTGCGGGCAGTACTGCATTATCAGAAGGCAGTATTCTATACAGTGTAGCAGGTAACGACCTTGCACCAGAAAATGCTTTTACACAGCTTAGTATTTGCGCGCCCTATCTCACACTCATAGAAGAAATGACCGCTTTAGAGTTTTTAGCTTTTCATGAAAGCTTTAAATCTTTTATGCCGGGCATCACACCCAGTAGTATATTAGAAACGATTGGACTAACAGATGCCGCGAATAAACAAATCAGGTATTATTCGAGCGGCATGAAACAGCGCATAAAATTAGCACAAGCTATTTTTTCTGATGTGCCCGTTTTATTTTTAGACGAGCCTTGTACCAATTTAGACGAAACGGGTTATGCACTTTATCAATCACTCATTCAAAACTATGCATCTAATAAATTAATTATCGTAAGCAGTAATGATAAATTAGAATATAATTTTTGTGAGGAAGTGATTGATATTAAAAAGTATAAATAAGCATGAACCCTAATATCGAAGCGCTTTACCGCATAGCAGGTAGTCACGAAAGAACCATTATTGGTCTCATGAGCGGCACTTCTGTTGATGGTTTAGATATTGCTGTTTGTAAAATTATGGGTAGTGGCAAGCACACAAAA
>CANEWV010000090.1 GCA_947442905.1 Chitinophagaceae bacterium
CAAAGCTGCGTGCTGTCTTGTCTTAGCGCCGATGCATATGTATCGATATACTTGTCATACTGCGCTCTATTTTCTATAAAATATTGAACGGCATACGTGGGTCCGTCACTATCATCGATGTCTAAAACGCGCACAAAATGATAATGGGTAAAGCACCCTGTTTGCATCACGGCCGGTATATGTTGCTCTTTCATCCAGCCCACCCATTTTTCGTGAATAGAGGGGTCAATTTTTGTAGTGACGTTGTAAATCAACATGGTAGGAAGGTATTAAATGGGTTATTTGCCCTTTTTTAGGCTCAATTCTACAAAAATAGGACAGTGATCGCTGTGTTTTATGTCTGGAAAAATAGAGGCGCTTTTTAAGGCACTAGATAGCGAATCTGTTACAGCGATGTAATCGATACGCCATCCCTTGTTTTGTAAACGAACCGATGGGAAGCGTTGGCTCCACCAGGAATAACCGCCTACAACAGCTGGGTTTAGGTGCCTATAAGTGTCTACCCAACCATTTTCCAAAAATTGACTCATCCAGCTGCGTTCTTCTGGTAAAAATCCAGAGCTCTTTTTATTGCCTTTTGGGTCATGAATATCAATTTCCTCGTGTGCTATATTATAGTCACCTACTACAATAAGTTGGGGTCTTTTTTTACGAAGTGCTGCTAAATAGTTTTCAAATTCGTTGAGCCACTGGTATTTATAATTTTGTCTTTCATCACCACTGGTGCCAGAAGGAAAATAAGCATTAACAATACTGATATCACCAAAGTCTGCACGGATTACCCTGCCTTCAAAATCGGATTGTTCAATGTTCGTGCCATACACTACATTGTCCGGTTTAATTTTTGTAAAAATGGCAACGCCACTGTATCCTTTTTTTTGTGCAGAAAACCAATAGCAATGATAACCTAATTTTTCAATGTCACTTGTATCAACGTCTTCTTTGGTGGCCTTGGTTTCTTGCAAGCAAATAATGTCTGCGGGATTTGTAGCTAGCCAGTCAACAAAACCTTTTTTTATGGCAGCCCTGATGCCATTTACATTGTAGGAAATAACGCGCATTTATAGTAAAAATTTATTGTAAGCAATAAGTAATAATTCTTTCATGATTGATGCATTACTTGAATCATCGACAATGATAAAATTTTCTGGGTCTATTTTCCCCTTAACAATACCAATGAGCCTATTGTTCAGATACATTTCTTTCATTTCATGATTCCAAAAACTTTGAATGGTAAACCGCTCTCCTCTTATTTTTCCCGTTAATTGATAATCATAGCCTACTTGAAATGGAAATTCTTTTTTACTCACTTTGGCAATGGAACTACTATCCATCCCGTTGGTTGTTTCATCCAAATAGATTCGTTTGTAAGGGTCTCCCTTATTTTTAGTGATGGTAAAAATGGCTGCTGTATCTTTTCCTTCTAACATCAGGTGCACTTCGCCTGATAAATAATTAGAAAAAAGCTCCTTTTCACTAGAGGCAGTGCTATATGGATCTATCTCTGTTGCAATTTTTATGGTATAGTTTTTGTCTTGGTATACGTCTCGGCATTCTTGTCTCAAATAAATAAAATCGGAACTCGCGGTATTACCTGTTTCTTTTATTTTTTTAAGTAGTAGTGGAGAGGCAGTGCTATCGACAAGCTTTCGTTTCAACCAAATTTCATCAAAGAGTTGTTCACCCATTCGTAATAATTCTTGGTTGCCTACAATTGTATAACTCCAAGTGTCTTTGACCTTGTTAACTAATATTTTTGATCCGTTTTTTATATGACCCATCATAAAATTATCTGCATAATATACCGCTGGCGCTTTGATATCTGCAACCAAGGTTTCATTGTCTGGATTAAGTGCCATTTGCAGGCCAACTTGTATGACCGACGCAAAACTTTTTTTCGTTAAAAAAATATTTTTAGGCCGAATCCCAAATCCTGCCGTTTCGGTATTACTTATTGCCGCAAAAACACTTTGATTGCTGATGATTTCTTGAAGCCCATTTGTGAGAATACAACTTATTTGGAAGATGCTTGATGCCGCTGAAATAATCGTACTATCGGGTGCTTCAAGCGCAGATTCAGTTAAAAAACTAATAGGGTCATATTCATATACTTCGACAAACAAATGCCAAGTACTCGTATCCGAACCACTAAATTTTCCAACATTATTTTTTAATGCTTCTGTACTTGTATAATTTTCAATCGGTAGCGATTGATTGGAAAATGATAGGTTATAATATTTATTAAGTAGTATCGAAAGTTTGCTCTTGATACTTGATTGGACAGCGGTATCCTCTAAATAGTACATACTAGGACCAAACATAGAAAAGCTTCTGATGGCCTCTACCACCACCTTATTTTGTGCAGGTAATTTAAATACGATGCAGATAAAAAGGAATAAGTAAACAAATCTTTTCATTAGATGGCTAAATTACAACCTGTCTTGTATTATTAACAATTTTATTAGATCCCATTCGTTATCATTACAACATCTATTATGGAAAACACAGAAAGAATCATACCTGCTAAAGAATTTGTTTACCTCGATGGTCCTAAGCCGCGTATCAATGAGCTTGTGTTTGCCTGGAAAATTTTCATTCAATTTATACAGGGGTTTCGCGCATTACACTTTTTAGACCCATGTATTACCGTATTTGGCTCTGCGCGTTATCAGCCCGATCATCCTTATTATAAAGCGGCCACAGCGTTTGGTAAGCGTATTGCAGTTCTTGGCTTTACCACCATGACCGGCGGGGGGCCAGGTATTATGGAAGCTGCTAATAAAGGTGCCATGGAGGCAGGCGGGAAATCGGTGGGTTGTAATATTAAACTTCCTTTTGAGCAACAGCCCAACCCGTACATGCACAAGTGGATCACTTTCGATTACTTTTTTATTCGAAAAGTGTTGATGGTAAAATACTCTTATGCTTTTGTTATTATGCCAGGTGGCTTTGGTACCATGGATGAATTTTTTGAAACCCTCACCCTTGCTCAAACAGGCGTGATTAACGATTTTCCGATTGTTATTTATGGCAAAGAATATTTTAGGCCGGTTATGGATATGGTAGATGCGATGATCGTAAAAGGAACGATATCTCCAGAAGATAAAAAACTGATGCTTTTTACCGATGACATAGACGAAGCGATGCAGTATATACAAGCCTATGTCAAAAAAAATTATACCGTTAAGCCACGCAAAAGGCTCTGGTGGCTACTTGAAAAAGTATAATGGATTACAACATTATTCAAGAACGGGCCTAAGCCAGCGTTCTGCTTCTTCTGGCGGCATGTTTTTTCTGGTCGCATAATCCTTTAATTGATCTTGCATAATTTTTCCAAGCCCATAATAGGTGCTTTGCGGATTTGCAAAATACCAACCACATACCGATGATGCAGGATACATGGCTAAATTTTCTGTCAGCTCGATGCCAATAGCATCCTTAACGTTTAAGAGTTCAAACAATTTGTATTTTTCGGTATGATCGGGACATGCAGGATAACCCGGTGCAGGTCTAATGCCCACATATTTTTCACCAATGAGTGCTGCGTTATCCAATTGTTCAGACACGGCATAACCCCAATCTGTTTTTCTAGTTTGTAAGTGTAGGTATTCGGCAAAAGCCTCTGCTAGCCTGTCTGCTAGCGCTTGTAACATAATTTTATTGTAATCGTCATGCTGCGCTTCAAAGGCCTGGATATGTGGTTCGATACCTTTAATAGTTACTGCAAAGGCGCCCATAAAATCTTCTTTGTTACTCGATGCAGGCGCTATAAAGTCGGCTAATGAAAAGTTAGGTTGACCAGGTGCTTTTTTAATTTGTTGTCTTAAAAAAGAAAGCTTTACCCGTTTGTCTGCAACAACAGTTACATCATCTGCTTCACTACTAGCCGGCCAAAATCCAATCGTACCATCTGCAGTTAACCACTCCTCTGTAATGATGGTATCTAATAATGCGTTGGCATCGGCGTATAATTTACTAGCTTCCTTTCCAACAACTTCATCCGTTAAAATGGCTGGAAAATTTCCGTGCATTTCCCAGGTAATAAAAAATGGTTTCCAGTCTATAAATTCTCTTAATATAGCAAGGTCAACATTTTTATAGAGCTTAGTTCCTGTGTACGAAGGTGTAACTGGTTGATAGGCATCCCAGTTAATAGCCATTTTATTATTGAGCGCGTCTTGATACGCGAGGTATTCTTTGGTTGGTTTTTTATTGTCAAATTGATATTTGAGTTGAGCATAATCACTTTGTGTATCAGATAAAAATCCAGCTTGCTGATCTTTACTTAATAAAGACCCTGCAACCGTTACACTTCTAGAAGCATCAAGCACGTGAATTACATCTTGGTACTCGGGGGCTATTTTAACCGCTGTATGAATTTTAGAGGTAGTGGCACCACCAATGAGTAGTGGTTGTTTCATACCCCTGCGTTTCATTTCTTTAGCGATATGCACCATTTCATCTAATGAAGGTGTAATAAGACCGCTAAGTCCAATAATATCAACATTTTCCTTTTGTGCCGCCTCTAAAATTTTGTCGGTAGGTACCATAACGCCAAGGTCAATGATATCGTATCCATTACAACCAAGTACGACACCTACAATGTTTTTACCAATGTCATGAACGTCGCCTTTTACGGTGGCGAGTAATATTTTAGCAGCACCTGCGGCTTCTGTATTGGTTGTACCTGCAGCCAAATGTGCTTGTTTGCGTTCTTCTTTTTCAGCTTCAATAAATGGCGTTAATACTGCCACTGATTTTTTCATAACACGCGCGCTTTTTACAACCTGTGGTAAAAACATTTTACCGGCACCAAATAAATCACCTACAATATTCATCCCATCCATGAGTGGTCCTTCAATTACATCAAGTGGCTGCGGATATTTTTGTCTTGCTTCTTCGGTATCGGCTTCAATGTATTCTGTAATACCATTGATAAGTGCATGTGACAATCTTTTTTCTACGGGTTCGTTTCTCCAGGCCTCATCTTTTATCTCAACCTTGCCTTTTGCCTTAACAGTTTCGGCGTGTATAATTAATTTTTCGGTGGCCTCGTTATTATCGTTGTTTTTATTGAGGAGTACGTCTTCACACAACGCGCGAAGTGTAGGTTCAATTTCATCATATACAACAAGCTGGCCTGCGTTTACAATACCCATCCCCATGCCCGCTTTGATAGCATGAAATAAAAACACCGAATGAATCGCTTCTCTTACGTGGTCATTGCCTCTAAATGAAAAAGAAACGTTGGATACACCGCCACTTACTTTAGTGAGCGGCATTCTTTTTTTAATTTCCCTAGTCGCTTCAATAAAATCTACTGCATAATTATTATGTTCTTCGATACCTGTTGCTACTGCAAAAATATTGGGATCAAAAATGATGTCTTCGGGAGGGAAGCCCACTTTTGTTGTTAAGATATTGTAAGCTCTTTGGCAAATTTCAATTTTTCGCTCCTTGGTATCAGCTTGTCCGATTTCATCAAATGCCATCACAATAACAGCTGCACCATATGCTTTACACTTAAATGCTTGTTCAATAAATTTCTCTTCTCCTTCTTTCATGGAGATAGAGTTCACAATACATTTTCCTTGCACACATTTTAAACCCGCTTCTATAATTTCAAATTTAGAGCTATCAATCATGATTGGAATGCGCGCAATATCCGGCTCACTTTGTACTAAATTTAAAAACGTTGTCATGGCTTCTACACCATCTAGTAATGCGTCATCCATGTTTACATCCAGCACCTGTGCGCCGCTTTCTACCTGTTGTCTAGCAACTGATAAAGCCTCCTCATATTTATTTTCTCTAATGAGACGCGCAAATTTTTTAGACCCAGTTACATTGGTTCTTTCGCCAACGTTTACAAAATTTGTTTCGGGTCTAATAATAAGTGGCTCAAGTCCGGCTAATCTTAAATAGGGTTGTATCGTTATCGTTGAACTCATAAAATCGTATTGTGCTTACGCAATTGAAGTAGCTACTGTAGGTTTTTTTCGAGGTGCCATTTTTCTAACATGATCTGCAATATGCTTGATATGATCTGGTGTGGTACCGCAGCATCCGCCCACAATATTTACAAATCCTTGACGCGCCCACTCTTCAATAAAGTGTGCTGTTTGGTGCGGCGCTTCATCATATTCACCCATGGCATTAGGTAAGCCTGCATTGGGATATGCCGATGTGTAACAACTAGCAATCTGGCTTAATTCTTCTATGTGGCTGCGCATTTCAGCGGCACCTAATGCACAATTTAAACCTACGCTCAGTGGCTCGGCGTGTTTGATGGATGTGTAAAATGCTTCCAGTGTTTGACCACTTAAGGTTCTGCCAGATGCATCTGTAATGGTGCCACTAATCATGATAGGCAGTTCCGGAATATTATTTTCTCTAAAAAATTCTTTGACAGCAAATATGGCTGCTTTTGCATTGAGGGTATCAAAAATAGTTTCGATAAGTAGTAGATCTACACCACCGTCTACCATTCCTTTAATTTGTTCTTTGTAAGACACGACTACTTCATCAAAAGTAACCGCTCTAAATCCAGGATTGTTTACATCAGGAGAAAGACTGAGTGTTTTATTTAAAGGGCCTATCGCACCAGCAACAAATTTGGGTCCGCAATCTTTATTTTCTGCTGTAAACTCTTCTACCGCACATCTGGCGCAGGTTGCAGCTGCTACGTTTAATGCATAAGCATACGCTTGCATATCATAATCGGCCATCGCAATAGTGGTACTACTAAACGTATTGGTTTCAATAATATCGGCACCTGCTGCTAAATATTGTTTGTGAATGCCTACAATGATGTCTGGTTGCGTAATGCATAGCATATCATTGTTGCCTTTAACATCGGTGTGCCAATTTTTAAATTGTTCACCACGGTAATCGGCTTCTTCTAATTTGTGACGCTGAATCATGGTGCCCATAGCGCCATCAATCACTAA
>CANEWV010000091.1 GCA_947442905.1 Chitinophagaceae bacterium
GCCGTGGCTTTGAGTCCGGACGGGTGCAGGCCGCGATTGCCAAAATAAAAGCAGGCCTTAAAGAAAATTCTTAACTTGCACTATGGGTAATTTACACATCAGCCTCATACAAACCGATCTTTTTTGGGAAGACAAGTTTAGAAACCTTGAGATGCTCGGAAAAAAAATTGCAGCTGTTGAAGCGGCTACACAAATTGTGGTATTACCCGAAATGTTTAACACCGGTTTTAGCATGCAACCCAAATTATTTGCCGAAACCATGGAAGGCCCTACCGTTGAGTGGATGGTAGAACAGGCGGCAATGCATAAAATAATTTTAACAGGCAGTGTTATTATAGAAGAAGACAATAGGTTTTACAACCGCTTACTCTGGGTATTACCAAATGGTCAAGTGGCTTATTACAACAAAAGACACTTGTTTGCATTTGCTGGCGAAGACAAAGAATATACAGCGGGCAATAAAAGATTAATTGCACAAGTAAACGGATGGAAAATTTGTTTGCAAATATGTTACGACCTACGTTTTCCAGTATGGGCGCGCAAACAAACACCCGACGAATATGACCTGTTACTCTATGTAGCCAATTGGCCCGAAAGACGCAACCACGCCTGGAAAACCTTACTATGCGCGCGTGCCATAGAAAATCAAACCTATGTGGTAGGCGTTAACAGAGTTGGCAAAGATGGAAATCAAATAAACCATAGTGGTGATAGTATGATTGTTGATCCAATGGGACAAGTACTTTATTACAAAGCCGATGACGAAGACACCGTGTACATGGAATTAGAAAAAGAAGTAGTGCTTGGGGTTAGAGAAAAGTTTCCTTTTGGACGCGACGCCGATTCGTTTTCTGTTGGGCTTTAATTTTTTTGCTGAATCATTTTTTTTACCGCTTCCAATTTATTGTCTACACCCATTTTGATAGCATAGGAATTGGGTTCTACTAAAATATCTGGAACAACGCCTCTGCCTTTGGGTCTTGTTTTATCCATCACCATACGGTATAATGGAAGTCTAAATAATAATTTTGAGCGCGGAAGTTTAATGGTAGGTATTAAAATAGCAGTATTACCATAATAACCACCACCTGTTTCTTCGCCAATAATGGTAACATTTTTTTGCTTGATGAGCGGAGAAGTAAATAAGGTAGATGCAGAAAACGTATAACCACCCTGCAAAATATATACGTTTCCATCAAAATGATTTTTAGTAAATGGCTGGTAATAATGCGTTTCGTACCTTTTTAAATGATAGCCACCGCCATCCATTTTTTTAGAAATCATTAGTTTGGCGAGCGTATGCCCCATCACCGAAAAATAACTACCAAACGGAATTTTACGAATGCCTCTATTATTTGCAAATACACTATCAGCTATTTTGAAGGAATGATCTGAAACATATTTCGTAAGAAGTGTAGAATTTTTTAATTCACCACCTCCGTTGCTTCGTAGATCGATGACCAAATTTTTAACACCGGATACTTTAATATTTCTAAAACTTTTTGTGATAAACTTTTTAAAACCCCTGCCCGAAAAACTACTCAGGTTTATAAAAGCAGTATTTGTAGCACTATCAATAAGGAGCGTCCACTTTTTGGGTACTACGGGTTTTATTGTTTTAGATTTACTTACAGTCTCGGTTGTTTTTTTGATGCTGTCTTTTTTTGGCTTTGGTCGAGCATAGGCCGCAATCTGAGTGGTTTGCTTATTACCTAGGCTATCTATATAAGAAATCTGATACACGCTATCTACATTACCAAACCTGGCTTTATACCAATTCGAAAAATTATTGGTCAGCACCTGACTTTTAAAATTAATACTGTTGCCGTCTGTGCTTATGATGCTATACATACTATCTACCAGTGCGCTAACGGGTAACTGGTTGATGCTAGTAACAATAGTGCCTCTTTTTAATAGGCTGTCTTTGGCATACAAGTTTCCAATGACAACGGCCGAATCTTTCCATACTTTTAGTTGAAGCGGAAACTGCGGAAACCTAAAAGCAGTATACCACTTTGTAAGTTTTGGCGAAAAATGTACCGACGTATGACCACACTTTATTTGCGCTAAATAAGTAGCTACAACATTTCTAAATTGCCACGCCGACATGGAATCTTTAACAGAAGCTAGGGCGCGAGAAAAATGTAAATCCATACTATCTTTTGGCGTATACCAATACATACTAGGATGGTTTTGTTCCAGCACCTTGTGCAGGGTTTGTAAATCTTGTAAAAGCTTTGCTGGCGCTATTTTTGGCGCATCTGCTAATTTTTTTTGCGCCATGATGGGTGCCCAAAAAAGTAGGCAACAGAAAAACAAAACAGTTTTGTAACCAGTACAGGCGTGCATAGTTTTTAATTAAAATTAGGATTCTTTAAATGCCGTCCAACCCTGTGCTGTTATATCAAAAGTGTTGCCCCCCTTCGTTAATAGTTTTGATCCCTCATTGATATCAACCACGTAACCAATTACACTAATGTCTTCGTTGAGCGTAATTTTATCATGGTCTTCTTGTTTAAGTGTAAAGAGTAGTTCATAATCTTCGCCGCCATTGAGTGCGCATACCGTAGGGTCTAGTCCAAACTTAAATGCCGCTCTTCTACTCTCATCAGATATAGGCAGTTTTTCTTCGTAAATCCTGCAACCAACAACGCTTTGCTTACAAAGGTGTAACACGTCGCTACTAATACCATCGCTCACGTCCATCATAGCAGTTGGTGTAATATTATTTTCGGCAAAAAATGAAATGATTTCTTTGCGCGCTTCTGGTTTTAGAAGTCTTCCTACAATATAACTTTCATCTTCTAAATCAGGTTGTACGCCTGGGTTTTCGAGATATATCTTTTTTTCTCTTTCCATGAGTGTTAATCCTAAAAACGCACCACCCAAATCGCCAGACACACAAATTAAATCACCAACACCTGCGGTACTTCTTTTTACAAATTTGTCAGGCGCCACTTCGCCAATAGCTGTTACAGAAATAACAAATCCTTTTTGTGAAGAAGAGGTATCACCACCTACTAAATCTACGCCGTGTTTTTCACAAGCAATATGAACACCTTCATAAAATTCAGTGATAGCTTCTACGCTAAACCGGTTACTAATCCCAATACTAATGGTGATTTGTGTAGGCTGCGCATTCATGGCATAAACGTCCGAAAGGTTTACCATCACTGCTTTGTAGCCGAGGTGCTTTAGGGGCGTATACATCAAATCAAAATGAATACCCTCTAATAATAAATCGGTAGTGACCACTGTTTGTTTTCCAAAATGATCTATCACTGCTGCATCATCGCCCACCGATAAAACAGTAGATGCGTTATGCGTTTCAAAATTTTTAGTAAGGTGTTCTATTAATCCAAACTCACCAAGTGTAGTAATTTCTGTTCTTTGTTCGCTCATGTTTTATTTTTTATTGTACGGCTCCGCCATTTATAATTGCTAGTAACTCATCATGAATATGTCCATTGGTCGCTAATAAATGTGGTTGGTATACGGAGTAATCTTTACCTGCATAATCGGTTACTTTTCCGCCCGCCTCTTGTACCATTAAAAAACCTGCCGCACTATCCCAGGCTTGTAATTTATGTTCATAAAAACCATCAAATTTACCGGCTGCTACCCAGCACAAATCAATGGCAGCACTACCTAGCCTGCGCACAGGTATGCCTTTTCGAATTAATTTTTCAAATACTTGAAGGGGTCCATTGGGCGTATCTAAATACGTATACGGAAAGCCTGTTACGAGGCATGATTCAATGACTTTGGTTTTTTTGCCAACGCTAATTTTTTTATCGTTTAAATAGGCACCCTTTCCTTTTTCAGCAAAATAAAATTCATGCATGATGGGGTTATATACCGCGCCCATAATGATTTCGCCGGCTTTTTCGAGGCCTACACTTACACAGCAAATAGGTATACCGTTTGCAAAGTTTACCGTACCATCAATTGGGTCTATAATCCATTTGTATTCAGAGCTCGTTATAATTTCACCCGTTTCTTCACTTAAAATAAAATGATCTGGAAAAGCAGCCTGAATTACACCAATAATGGCCCGCTCTGCAGCATGGTCTGCCTCTGTTACAAGGTTATTAACGCCCTCTTTGTGGCTAATTTCAAATGCACCATTAAAATACCTTTGCAACTCGGCGGCACCGGCTTTTGTGGCCGCTATCAGTGTTTCTGCTAACATATCGCAAAAGTAACGAAGATGCGGCCACTATTCAAGTTTTGTATCATTTTGCTTTAGCTTTGTAGCATGGCCTTATTTGACCTATCCTTATCTCCTAAAAACACAAAAAAAGAACAGGACCGTGTTTTAAAAAAATTACTCCGTCGTGCAAAAAACACGGCATTTGGAAATACGTATCAGTTTGACCCGCTGTTAAAAAGCAAAACCATTGCAAAAGATTTTCAAAAAGTAGTGCCTATTTTTAATTACAATAAAATTTACAACGAGTGGTGGCACAAATGTATTGAGGGCGAATCAGACGTTTGTTGGCCGGGTAAAATAAAATATTACGCATTAAGTAGCGGAACATCCGAAGCGTCTAGCAAGTACATACCTATTACAAATGCGCTTTTATCTGGTAACAAAACCATTATGGTTAAACAGCTCTTAGGCCTTAGGCACTATAATAATATTCCATATACTTCTATCGCAAAGGGTTGGCTCGCTATTGGTGGCAGCACAGAACTACAAAAAGGAGCCGGATTTTACGCCGGTGATTTAAGTGGTATCACTGCGAAAAAATTACCTTCTTGGTTTCAGCCTTTTTATAAACCAGGAAAAAAAATAGCCAAAGAAAAAGATTGGAATAAAAAATTAGAAGAGATTGTAGCAGAAGCGCCCAATTGGGATATTGGATTTTTAATAGGCGTGCCAGCTTGGATCCAGCTCTGCATCGAAATGATTATCAAAAAGTATGAACTCAATAATATACATGAGCTCTGGCCTAATTTATCTTTTTTTGGACATGGTGGTGTAAGTTTTGAACCCTATAAAAAAGGCTTTGAAAAATTATTAGGTAAACCAATTACCTATATAGAAACTTATTTAGCGAGCGAGGGTTTTATTGCTTACCAAGACCATCAAAACGCAGTAGGGATGCGACTTGTAACAGGTCAGCACTTGTTTTTAGAATTCGTTCCTTTTAATGAAGATAATTTTGACGAAGACGGAGAAATAAAAGACAATGCAACTGCATTACTAATAGATGAAGTGAAAGAAGGAACTGATTATGCCATTTTAATTAGTACAGCTGCAGGCGCTTGGCGATATCTTATTGGTGATACCGTTAAATTTATTGATAAGCAAAATGCACAAATTATTATTACGGGCAGAACGAAACACTTTTTAAGTTTAGTAGGCGAGCACTTAAGTGTAGATAATATGAACAAGGCGGTTGAAACAGTAAGTCACGCTTTTAACATTAGCATTCCAGAATATACAGTAACAGGAGTTCCGCATGGAAATTTCTTTGGGCATAAATGGTATGTGGCCTGCAATGACACTGTTAATGAAAACGAATTAGCAACCGCTATTGATCAGTACCTCTGTACCATCAATGATGATTACGCCACCGAAAGAAAGAGTGCCTTACAAAACGTTTCAGTAACCGTGATTAATGAAGATGTAGTTCGCGGTTTTATGGAGTCGCAAGGAAAATTAGGCGGACAACATAAGTTTCCGAGGGTATTAAAAGGTAAACTATTAGAGGCATTTGAAACTTTCATACGTAATTCATAAAAAATGGTAGCGCCGCTAATAAAAGGTTTGTTACTGGGTTTGATATTAAGCATTTCGGTGGGTCCCATCATTTTTGCAATCATTAAACATAGCATCAACAGTGGTCGTAAGGCGGGATTAAGCTTTGTGGCAGGGGTTTCAGCTTCAGATATTTCGCTGGTATTATTTTGTAATTTTTTTACCGGACTTTTTGCAACAGCCCTAGCGAATAAAAGTAAAATAGCATTAGCGGGAAGTGTTTTTTTAATTGGACTTGGCATTTATACACTACTATTTAAAAAAGTAAGTATTGCTGAAAAGACAAGTGATGCGCAAGAAAAATTAAGTTGGCAAAAATATGTTGGTCTCTTTTTATCTGGTTTTTTTATGAACACATTAAACCCTGGTGTGTTTTTATTTTGGTTTGCTTGGACCGCAGCGATTGTAGCAGACGCATCAGCAGCAAGCAATCCAGCCAATTACAAAGCGGTTGTTTTTATTACCTGTCTTGTTTTTGTGCTTGCCTCCGATATTGTTAAAGTTATTTTATCAGAAAAATTAAGGCCAAAACTCAACACTAAAAACTTACATTTAATCAATCAAATTGCCGGCGTTATTCTCATAGGGTTTGGTGTGTTCCTTTTTTATGGAGCGTTAAAATAAAATGATGTTTGCATTCAAATACATGTTGGTCATACTTGTAATTACTTTATTAACGATTGCTATTTCGCATGCACAAGGGGGCAATACGCTAGTATTAAAAGAAAAAGGCAGAACCATTCAGAGCTGGATTGAAAAAGATTGTATCACATTTAGATTTAGCAACACACAGTGGATAGATGGAAAAATAAAATCTGTTTTGAAAGACTCCTTGCTTATTAATATGTACCGCGCGCAGCAATCACCTACTGTGTTTGGTGGTTTTAGGGTTGATACTACCTGGCTTGGTTTTTTAAAAATAAGTATCAACGAAATATCGGGTATGCCACAGTCGCGCTATAAATCTGGCCTTTTTACCAACGGCGCACTTTTTAGGCTAGGAAGTGGCGCTTATATGTTTTTGAACATAACCAACAGTTTATTAAAAGGCATGCCA